>DHMN01000011.1:34050-36514 GCA_002405805.1 Cyanobacteria bacterium UBA4641
AGCATGACTAAAATAAATTAACTGTCATTCCGAATTTAGTTCGGAATCTTTTCAATAATCAAAATTTGTCAATAGTAACATTTGTTAAATATTAATTATGGAAAAGACCCTGAAACAAGTTCAGGGTGACATGGATTCTTGTGTTCTATTAGAAATTCCGAACCAAGTTCGGAATGACATAGACCTTTTTGTACAAGTCAATTTCCACGGCGCACTTAACAAAGGAATAACAATATAAAAAGCTAGACATCCTACCTTCATGCCCTCTGTAAGTATTCCTTACCCACTTACAATTTGTGCGTACAACTTTTTAGCAGGGGCATATTCCGGCAAAATTCCAAGACAAGCACCAAGTGCTTTCTTTGCCAAATCAATATTTCTATCATTGTGATAAAAAATATATGCCAATAAATAATGAAGTTCAGGGTCTTGGTAAAATTTATCTTTTGCCCTGCGCAAAAAGAACATCGCTGCAGACATCAGATTATTTGCCCAAAACGCTCGTCCAATAAATTTGTAACACTCAGGATTGTAATATGCCATAAAATCAGCATACCTGATGATTTTTTCGACATATTCACCCTTACAATAAAGGATTAAGATACTCAAATCCAATTCTAAAAAATTACGGATTTGGAAATATGTCGGAAAAGTCAGAATATCACCTTTTATCATCTGCAACAAAATGAGCCCCCATTTGGCACGAGTGTCAACCTCTTGTACCTTTTGAAAGAGCTCTTTTGCTTTATCTAATTCATCCAAAACTATACAACAATAACCTGCTTCGACATAGTAGTTGTTATTTTCAAAATAGGCTTTGCAACCTTTGATTTTTCCTGACAAAAAATCTTTTTTTACTTCTTCATAATGCATTGTCATAACAAACCTGCCAATGTCGTACGGCTGTCATCGTTTATAGGCTCAAACCACCCATCATTGATTTCATCATCATTGCTTGAATAACTTCAGGTGATAAGTTTTTATTTCCTTGTTCTGACATATATGGAAGTAAATTCATCATATCACTACTGTCACTTGATTTTTCGTTACCTAAAAGCATATTTAGTTCATCAAGTTCTTTTTTTTGTTGAATATATTCAGGATTTTTTGACAAATCTGCCATAACATCAGATGGTGCCTCATAAGCTAGTTTGATAGTTCCTGCATCAGATTTTTGTTTATCAAATTTTTTGATATCTTGTCTGTTATTTTGGTCTTTTGCAGGAGTATCATCACCTGTGTTAATTGTTTCTTGAATTTTTCTCAATTGAAGTTGTTTATATTCTTTATTCAATTCAGGTGACAAACCGTTCCCATAAGGGGCATTGATGAATTTATCAAGAGCTTCATCCTGCTGACCAAATGGTAATTGAATTGCATTTTTATCTTTATCCTTATCCTTACTATTAGGGTCGTTGTTATTTACGTTAGTTTCAGCAGGTGACAATTTTGCTCTAACCTTAGCCAAGTTTCTATTAACAAGAGTTTGTGGGTCTACAGGTGTAAGGTTCATGTTATTAACCATATCTCTGTACGGATATTTCAATTCAGGAACATTGACATCCTGATAGCATTGTTCGCTTTCGTTGCCCATAACGCAGTTTCTACCATTTGTTGCATATTTTACAATCATCGGATTTGCGTTTAAAGAAATAACTTTTTCATAAGCCAAAACCGCATTATCTTTGTCACTTACTTTAGAATAGCACATTGCTAAATAGTAAAACCCTAAAGTATCATAAGGGTGTAATCTTACATAAGAAATACATTCTTGAAGACATCCGGCAAAATCACTTCTGTGATATTTTTCTCTGATGCTAGCAAAAGACGGATTTGGATAAAAAGAAGGACCAACTTCCCACCCCGGAACTGATTCAGGGTCACCGTAAACATTTCGAGAAGATTCTCTTAGCGTTTCGTTACGACCTTTCACTTCAGCCTCTGTTTGAGAAGAAAGAGTGGTCATATCATAGTTGTTAGAACTAGAGCTTGCAGTATTCAGATTTTGAGAAGGTACACTTGCCGGTCGTAGAGAATTGGCATTATATTCTTCCATTGCTCTTTCCACCTCAGCATTGCCGGAACCCCCACCTGTGACATCTTCATACAGGTTGTACTTTTTTAATGGATTTTCCCACGCAAAAGCCATTGTTGATACTGTGTTCACTACCATTATTGTTGCCAATAATAAGCCTAACTTCTTCTTCATTAATCTGTCCTCTTTTATATTTCTTATAATAAAAATACCTTCTTTTTCAAGGTTATTATATGATATTATTATTTTTACGTCATAATACAAACGGATGATATTTTTGATAAATGCGATAAACATTTCCCTATGACGATGAACGGTGACAGTCATTCCATCGCCCCTTGTGGACACTAGCCGAACCAACGAGCAATGTGAGTTGAGTGAGACTGCGTGCCATATGGCTGAGGGGTAGAGATATTTCTAGTAACTTTT
>DHMN01000009.1:0-6351 GCA_002405805.1 Cyanobacteria bacterium UBA4641
AACCTCAATAATAATAGCCGTATTAAACCGCCACAAAACAGATACCGCCAATCAACCAAAACAATATAATAATAAAAAATAACCGTTAAGGAGTGAGAAATTATGATTAATTCAGCAATAAAATTACTGCTTGTAGAAGACCACAAACTTATGCGAGTAGGTTTGAAATCTCTGTTTGAAGAGCAAGACGGACTGGAAGTCACCTCAGAAGCTCAAAACGGACATGAGGCAATTGAAAAATTCAAAACCACTCACCCTGATGTAACCTTGATGGACATAGGTTTGCCTGATATGTCAGGAATTGAGGCAACAAAAAAGATTCTTGAACTCAACACCAATGCAAAAGTCATTATGCTGACATCTCACCTAAGTGAGCAAGAAGTTCTTGATGCACTACAAACAGGAGCTTGCGCCTATGTGATGAAAGATATTAATACAGACATTTTAAAAATGATTATCCAAACAATAAAAGAAGGCGCTATGTGGATTGACCCGCTTGCCGTACCGATTTTGAGAGACAAAAATTGTGGAATTGTTCCACAAAGGCAAATGTCACGTGCAATGTTTCGCGAACAACATTCAAACCTAACCCAAAGAGAATACGAAGTCTTAAAACTCGTTGTAGATGGAAAATCAAACAACGAAATCGCAGAAGCCCTAACGATTTCTGCCCACACGGCAAAAGCTCATGTTTGTAACATTATCCAAAAACTCGTAGTAGATGATAGAACTCAAGCCGCTGTTAAAGCGCTAAAAGAAGGACTTGTTTAAACATACGAAAAGGGAGCCTATAAAATAAGCTCCCTTATTGCAACAAGTGCAATCAAACTTTATGCGGCATTTTCTTGCCTAATCAGGCGCAAAACATTAGTCGCAACTGTAGACTGGATTTCTGTTTCCGAATCTTTCAGATATTCAAATGCCATAAATAAAAATCTGTTTTGTCATATCAACGACTGCGCATTTTATACTCCTTTTTATATCCCTTATATATATTATAAGATATCTTGAATAGTTTTTAAAGTCTAATACTTTAGAATTAATACATTGCTTAATAAATAATTCTAAAATTTTTCGTTTATAATTAGAAAAAAGGGTGAAAAATGGAAGATAACAAAAAAGAAAAAATCGCGGTTGTCGCACTATCAGGCGGAGTTGACAGTTCAGTTACAGCGTTTTTATTACAAAAAAAAGGGTATAAAGTAATCGGTTTGACAGGAAAAATGGTCAATACGCCTGCTGCTGACACAATTTGCAAAAATGCAAAAGATGTTGCTGATAAACTCGGCATTGAGCACCACGTTTTAGATGTAACAATAAATTTCCAGCAAAAAGTTATCGATTATTTTGAAAATTCCTACAAAAACGGCGAAACACCAAACCCTTGTATAGTATGTAATCAATTTATCAAATGGGGGGAACTTTTTGACTATGCAATAAATGAACTCCACGCAGATATTTTTGCAACTGGGCATTACGCTGACATTAGACAAGTTGATGGGGTATATAAGTTATACCCTGCAAAAGATGAACACAAAGACCAATTGTATTTTTTGTATCGACTTGGGCAAAAACAACTTTCTAAAACAGTTTTTCCGCTATATGAATACGAAAAATCACAAGTTAAACAAATGGCAATTGATTTTGACTTGCCGTCTAAATCCTCAAAAGAAAGTCAAGATATTTGCTTTATCCAAAAACCAAACACAACAAAAAAATATTTAATTGACAAGTTTGGCGAAATCAAAGGTGATTTTATTGAAATTCCGACAGGTAAAAAACTCGGAACGCACAAAGGGCACTATCTATACACAATCGGTCAAAGAAAAGGGATTGGTATTGCTGCCCCTTATCCGCTATACGTAATAAATATTGATGCCGAAAAAAATATTGTATACCTTGGCAAGCGCGAAGATGATTTCCGCACAAAACTTGTTATTGAGAATTTGAATTTTTCATACCCAATTGAAGAAAAAAGTTTTGGTGCTCTTGTCAAAATCCGTTACAACATGCCTGCCAAAAAGGCAAAAGTTCAGCTAATTGATGACAAGATTGAAATTGAGTTCTATGAACCTGTGAACTCAGTAACCCCAGGGCAAGCAGGGGTAATTTATGACCTCAATGACGGACATTTGATTGGCGGCGGCACAGTTTGTTGGTAGAGGGTTGGCTTTCCCTGACAATTGGATTACGAGAAAATAAAGTAGTGTGGGAAAAACGCAGCGTCCACACAACCACCGATTTAACATACAGGTCTATGTCATTCTGAATTTATTTCAGAATCTCTAATTAAATATTTTGGGCTTTTGTGAAATTTGTAATATTAGAGACCCTGAAACGAGTTCAGGGTGACCTGTATGCTTTTTAAAAACCAACATTGATAGATTCAAAATCTACGTTACTGCGCAACTTGATTTTTAATCCTTTCGGAATGACAATATATTATTTGCTATATTAGAGATTCCGAAACGAGTTCGGAATGACATAACCTGCCTAAATCACGCTTTCCGGTGGGTGAGCGATTTCGTATTCAACACGCTCTTTGATTGCCCCAATCGGCTCATAATACGGTGAAACCGTCATAATTTGAGCAGCAATATCAGGATAATAATAAATAAACCTCAATTCACTTGTTGTCAAAGGTTTTTGGGTATGAACGTTTGCATATCTGGCAAGTTCCAAAATGTTTCTTGCCTCATGTTCATCCTTAAATTCAAGTTCAAGGTTATTATATACGTTTCTGAACCCTTTAATACCACCGTATTCGCCTGTTGTAATCATTCTGCCTGTTTCAATAATTTCAGGCTCACCTCTGCCAAGCTCTTCAAAATCATACAACTCATAATTTCTTCTGTCTTTTAAAGCGCCATCAGCGTGGATTCCTGATTCGTGCGCAAACGCATTATCTCCGACTGCAGGTTGGTTTATCGGAATATTTACACCAAAAGCGTAAGCAGTATATTTCGCCAAATGCCAAGCCCTATCAAGCTTGATATTTTCATCAATTTTATATTTACCTTTAAATCCTGCTGATTTCAAACAAGCCAACAAACAAGAAACCAAATCTGCATTTCCTGCTCTTTCGCCCATTCCGTTAATTGCAGTATTGATATACGCATCAACACCTGCATCAATTGCAGCTCTTGCACCCATCACAGAACAAGCGGTAGCCATTCCTAAATCATTATGGAAGTGCATTTCTATCGGCATATTTGTCGCTTTCGCAATTTTATAAATCCTGTCATAAGTTGTTTTAGGGTCTTCAAAACCCAAAGTATCACAATATCTGAATCTGTGCGCACCTGATTTTTTAGCCTCAGTCGCATATTTAATCAAGAAATCAATATCACTTCTTGATGCATCCTCAGCATTAACACCGATAATTTTAGCCCCTTTATCTGTCGCACATTCAACAGCCTCTTTAGTCATTTTTATAATATCATCAGGAGTTTTTTTACCTTGGTATTTACCTGTAATCATTTGTTCTGAAGTTGATTGGGACAAGTTGACATACCTTAATTCAGGAACATTTTTGAATGAAGACTCGACATCAGATGCGATACCGCGCATCCAGCCTGAAAGTTTAGTTTTCCTGATTGCTCCGCGTCTTACCAGTTCCAAATTGCCGTTCAAATAATTCAATTCGTGCTGAGTTGTAGGGAATCCAAATTCTGACTGAGTTATTCCCATATCATCTAGCATAAGGTTTATGATAGTTTTTTCTAACTTTGCCAACCCTAATCGTGATGTTTGAACACCGTCTCTGTTTGTTACATCTACAAAATAAATTCTGTTTTCACTCATATCTCTATCCTCATTCAATATAAATACCATTATACACAAAATTATGTTAATTCACTTGCTTTTTTATATAAAATTAATTAAAATAAATGATAAAGAGCTGTTTTATGAATATGAAGAACGATACAACAATTTTAGATAAAAAAATTAACAAAGAAGTTAAAGGCGGAAATGTAAAATCTGCAATTGAATTATGCCAAATAGGTTTACAAAAAGACCCAACAAACGCAAATCTACACTTGCGTTTAGGAGATTTGTATTTGGCTTGGCACTTGGATATTTATTCATCTTGCCAATATATTGATGAAGCTATCACAGAATACCAAATCGCATTAGAATCATTTATTGATTCTGCCGAAATTTATTTCAAAATCGGTATGGCACAATTTTATAAAGGCGATTTAGATAAAGCCATCAACTACTTTGACAATGCGGTTTCTAAAGACCCTAAATATGCAAAAGCATACTATATGTTAGCAGAAACTTACACTAAAAAAGCCAGATTTTTAGATGCCGAAATCAATGCCAAAAAAGCTATCCAATATGCGCCATTGTCAAGTTCGCGCGCACATTACCTATTGCATAATTTATACAAAGTTTCATCATTTCGAGTATTCAAAAATAAAATCAAATCAGCTTACGAATATTTTATGTCAGCAGTGACATTACCTTTTGACAAAGACGGAATCAAAAAAGTCAAAGAATCTTTGACATATATCAAATTCTTGCCAATTCTTTTCAAAGGGTATGTGCAAGTTCAAACAAAAGGACTTGATGAGGCACTTGACATTTATATTGATGCAATAGACAAAGCTCCGGGGTTTGTTCCATTATATTGCTTGCTTGGTGATATTTATTCATCCCTTGGACAATTTGAAAACGCTATCACAGAATACAAAATGGCAATTTGGTTGGACAACTTGAACATCCCTGCCTATAGACATCTTTGCAAAGCTTATGAAGATTTGGGGGACTATGACAATGCCATAGATGTTTACAAAAAACTTATCCAAATTATGCCAAACATGCCTGAATTTCATTCAAACTTGGCAAACATTTTATATGTAAAAGGAGACGTTGACGGCGCTGTATCTCATTTCCAAACAGCAGTAACCCTGAACCCAAGCAAAGAATGGACAAGTGTTGTAAACCAAACTTTAGGTTTCGTATTCCAAGAAGCTAAACAAGATTTAGATGCTGCAATCACTTCTTATCAAAGCGCATATCTTCTAACACCTGAAGATATTGATATTTATATCAATTTGGGCAGCGCATTTTATGATAAAGAAGATTATGACAACGCTCTTGCAGTTTATCGCAATGCACTTGACCTTGACCCCCAAAATGCAAAAATCCACTGTAATTTAGGATTCTTATACTGGGGCAAAGGCGACACGGACGAGGCAATAAGAGAATACGAACTAGCAATCGAATTTGACAAAAACTATGATATTGCGTACAACAACCTTGGCGTAATTTATCTTGATGATTTGGGCAGAGTTCAAAAAGCGATTGAAATGTTCAAAAAATCAGTTGAATGTAACCCAAATTACGCACTTGCTCATTTCAACTTGGCTCGTTCAATCGCAATCACGGGCGATAAAATTGAGGCGGCAAAATTATACCAAATCGCGCAAGATGTAAACAAAATTACAAACGAAATCGACCCTCAAGATATCACCGACAAAATCAATGCCTTATTTGATTAATGGGAGTTAGAGAGATGGAAATTGATATTACAAATCTAAAATCTGCACTTCAAACTCTACAAGCAAGTATGAAAACCCTTGAGGAAAACAAATCTTGTGATTTTGTTGATATGCTTGAAGATTCTTGTATCAAAAGATTTGAATACACTCTTGAAATTACTAGAAAAACAATGAAAAGAGTGCTAAAAAAACTTTATGGAAAATCTGAAGAAGAATTGACAGTAAATAACACTTTCCGCCTAATGCAAGGTTATAAACTTATTCCGCAGTGGGAAAACTGGAAAGAATACTACGAAAAAAGAAACAACACTGCTCATGAATACAACTTAGAAAAATCAAGAGCATTAATTGAAATTATCCCCAGATTTATTACTGATACAAATACATTAATTAGAAATATTGAAGGAAAACTTAAAAATGATTCCTGGAATAACTGATAAAGAATTTGAAATAATAAAAAACATTTTAGACAAATACGATGGAGAATTTTATGCCTATGGTTCGCGTGTCAAAGGTGATTTTTCTGACCTTTCTGATTTGGATATATTAGTAAAATCCGAAAATTACGAACAAATTATTTCTAATTTAAAATACGAATTTGACCAAAGCTTGCTCCCATATATCGTAAATTTTGCAGATTTCCATTCAATGGATAACCATTTTTATAATTTGATTAAAGATTCACTTGTTAGGATAAAATAACAGACAACTTCGTTCCCTTGGCAAAAGGAACATGTCATTCCGAACGCGTATCGGAATCTCTAATATAGCAAATAGGACATTGTCATTCTGAAAGGATTAAAAATCAAGTTGCGCAAGCAACGTAGATTTTATCCTATTC
>DHMN01000009.1:6384-11647 GCA_002405805.1 Cyanobacteria bacterium UBA4641
ATCCTATTCAGAATCTATCAATGTTGATTTTTGTGTCGGCTTTGTAAAGCCGACCTACAACTAGACAAACCCTCACCCTTGCCCTCTCCCTCGGAGAGGGTACATATCATTCCGAAATAAATTCAGAATGACAAGTCCTTTTTTGTTTATACTTTTACACCAAGCTATCATCATCGTTTGCGCCTTCTACAAGAGACAAATCAATCGGCAAAGAAAAACCAAATGTTGAACCATGATTTGGTACGGAATTAACAAAAACATTTCCGTGGTGATGTTTTTCTATCGTAGTTTTAACTAAGTGAAGCCCCAGTCCTGTGCCCTTCACGCTATGTGTCTTATTTTCAACTCTATAAAATCTTTCAAAAACTTTCTTTTGAAATTCCGGTGCAATTCCAATACCTTCATCGCGGACAGTCACCGTAACTTGATTTTTTTCAGGTTCTTTGAACAATTTCACGGTAATTGTAGAATCTTGCGGAGCATATTTTATCGCATTAGACAGATAATTTGTCAATGCACGAGCAATTGAGTCATAATTGAACATCAACAACGGAATATTGTCCTCTTTTTCGACTTCAATTTTCAAATTATGTTCCTTCAACAATACTTGAACCTGATTTACGCAAGCATCGACAAGTTGAGAAATATCATTTTCAGATTTTTCAATTTTCGCATTTGAATCCAATCTTGAAAAATCCAAAATATCATTAACCATACTGTTTAAACGGATGATTTCAGTATTAATAGTTCCGATAAATTCCTTTTGAGTGTCATAGTCAAATTCGTTGCCATAATTGTACAAAGTATCAATATAACTTCTCAACACAGTGACAGGAGTTCTTAATTCGTGAGAAACATTTGAAATAAATTGAGATTTCATTTGGTCCATCTCGATTTCACGAGTGACATCAATCAATACAATGATATAGCCAACGTAATCGTGATTATTTTGAGTGAACATCGGAGAAATTATAGATTTCAAAATTCGACCATCAATTGTGATATTAAATGTAATCGGTTTTGAAGATTTTTCTTCAAGCGAAAGTTTTTTATACTCATCAATTTTTTCACTGAAACAATATTCTCCTTCAGTATCAACATAATTTTGAATATTTGTATTTAATAATTGGTCACCTTCAAGTTCTAGCAACTCTTTTGCATGGTTGTTTATTAATGTAACTTTATCATTGTTATCACAAACAACAACGCCGTTTGCAATACTCATCAACACTGCCTCAAGCTTGTTGCGCTCCAGTGTCAATTGTTCAATATTTTGTTCTTCATAAACATTCAACCTTGCAGACATGTTATTAAACGCATCAAAAAGTTCTTTAACCTCATCACTGACGTCTTTGCCTTCAATTTTGTACCCAAATTCGCCTGATGAAATTTTTTGAACACCATCATGCAAAATTCTAAGTTCGCGCGTAATCAAATAGGTATTTATCAATACAACAAACGCAAAAACTAACCAAACAATTACAAAAACAAACAAAATAGATGCTCTTGTTGTTGATGAAACTTTTCCGACAATTGAACCTGACAGTCCGACAGTTACAGAACCGATATTTGCACCGGTTACCACATTTACCATCGGTGAAGAAACAGATAGACTAGGTTTTTTAGAAGAATTAGCCTTAGAATTTTCTGCACGATAAACCATATTTCCAGCAGCATCACGAAATTCAATAAAAATAATATCGTGGTGCGATTTCAAAATAGAATCAGAGTGAGTTTTCAAAATACTATATGCCTCTTTTTGAGGAACATTTTTGGTAATTTCGACACTCTCAATTGCAAGAATTTTTGAAATTACTTGCCCAAAATTTTGGTAGCTGTCATTCAGATTTTTTTGAATATTAACAGTCGCAAAAACCGCAATTGCCATAATTAGCAAGGTACTCAGAACAAGTCCGAAAATAATTAAACGATTTTGCGTTGTTAAACTTATTTTTTGTCTCTCACTCATAGGTTTATTATAACACATGAAAACTTTATTCCAAAATAAAAATTTATCACTTGACAAAGTGTTAGGTTTACCTTACAATCATTTTTGTAAAAACAAGAGGTTATTATGTGCGCAAAAACACAGAATTTATCATCAGGTTTAGAAGATTATTTAGAGGTAATTTATGTTGCATCATTGAATGATGTTCAACTAAAAGGTGCTGAACTTGCCAGAAAATTGAATATTTCAAGAGCATCTGTATCAGAGGCTTTGGCAAAACTTGTTTCAAAAGAGCTTATCAAATACAACAGTTACGAAACAATTTCACTGACGTCAAAAGGACTTGAAGAAGCAAAAAATGTTTATAACAAACATCATATTTTGAAAGATTTTTTTGAAAAAGTTTTAAATATTACTGCAAGCGAAGCAGGTGAAAATGCTTGTAAAATCGAGCATATCATCTCTCAAAATATCTTGAATGAAATGATAAATTTTACAAAATTTTGCACTAACCATCAAGAAATATTAGATATGTACAAGAAGGAAACCCAAAACTAATGTCAACAATTTCAGCAATCGGAAAATATTTAGACCAACCATTACTGACAGCAAAAATAAACAAAAACGTACCCCTTGCCCTAACAGTTGGTTCGACTGCAGTTTTAATCAAAGAAATTGAAAATGCACCAAAAGAAAAGAAGAAAAAAGTCGGACTCAGAACCGCAATTATCCTTGCTACAACAGCGATTTCTGCGGTAAAAGCTCCAAAAATTGCAGCATTTTTGACAGGACGACAAAATTCTAAAACAGTTAAAGAAATCAAATCAGCAAACACTCAGCTTATTGATGAATACTTAAAAACCCACAAAGTTGGCGAAAATTTTGAAAAACTTTTAAACAAAGCAAAAACCAAGATTTTATCATTAAAAGAAACTCACGAACTTTTCAACGTAAAAGAACACAGCGAACTTGCCAATAAACTAATTCCGCCTCCTGAAAATATTCAGGCAAAAGATATTTTTAAAGAAATCGGATGGCTTTCAATATATGGCGCTGTTCCTGTCGCAGGCGGAATTGCAGGCGGAGTTGTTGCAGATAAACTTACCGAAAAAAATTGGAAAGATAAAGTTCCAAATAAAATCAAAGAAGGAATTTATCAATACTTGGCAAATATCTTTATGTGCAATATCGGCGCTGGTGTTGCCCTTGGGATTTTAGAAAAAATGAATATCAAATCAAAAGGCGCAAGATGCGTTGGTATGGTGAGCGGAATCCTTTTGACAGGCGTAATCGGCGGAAGTGCAATTGCCAACTTCATCGGTAACAAATTTATTAATCCACTCATCTCAAAAGATAAAAAGAAAGATATCAGAACCCCTGAATTGATTGACTTGGGACTACATACTGATGATATTGCAACAGTATCATTGTTGTCAGGCTTGAAATGGATAGAACCATCACTACCGCTTTTGTATTCGGTTTCCGGGTATAGAGCAGGAATCGGCTATAGAAACAGCGACAAACACCATTCTACTGATACCAAAAAACAAGCTCATTTTTTACACAAAGAGTGTTAGGTTACTCTAACACTTCACCTTATTTTACAGCCCCACAACTGTACACTAAAAAGAGGCGGACACCCACCTCTTTTTCATTATTGGTTGCAATTTGACCTGAAATAGGTTAAAAATTTGCTATAAAAAACTTAAAGGGCGGTTTTCTTTAATTGAGCCTATCCTTTAAGTTTTCTATTTATAGTATTGATTATTTTTTAAGATTGTCAATATGTTTCAAAAATAAAAACCTGTGCTATAATAGATATATAAAAATTTCCCCTGCGGGCATAGTTCAGTGGTAGAATGTCTCCTTCCCAAGGAGAAGATCGCGAGTTCGAGTCTCGTTGCCCGCTCCATTAAAAAAGGAAAGGTCTCTATATGCAGTGTCCAAAATGTAACGTAAAAATGAACTACAATATATCTATAACGGAATTTAACGATATAAATAAGACAAAATTAAAAAAATTTTAAGAAAATTATGAAAAAACTTTTTGCAATTATATTTGTATCTTTATTATTAACTAGCAGTGCATTTGCTGGTAGCACATACAACCAATATGGTAGTAAAACAGGTTCATATAGAACAAACGGTTCTACCACTACAACTTATGATAGATACGGTTCACGCACAGGTTCTTACAAAACCAATGTCAATATGACAACAAAATATGACCAGTACGGTTCAAGACAAGGAACAATCAAAAAGACAACATCTGGCTACACCACATACGATAAATATGGCTCTAAAACAGGTAGCTACAAAACAAATCCCAACGGCACAACTGTAAATAAAGTGCAAGTGTGAGATAGATATATAATCGCTAAGACTATGATATAAAGCCCTTTATGCCAATTTTAATAAAATGAGATGCACTTGCACTAACTGAACTTTATCTGCACTCTCTTATGCGATATTTGCACTAAAAATATATTAATATCAAAATTAAATTCAGAAGATTAACAATATATTGGCATTTTAGCCATGTATATTTAATGCAAACGAAAAATTCTCTCATAGTTTGAGATGCACTAAATTAGCTCTGAGATTGGGATAAAGACACTTGACATCTTACAAAATAAGAGCAATTAATATCATTGTAAAAAATCTTAAACAAGGTTTAAAATGGTTTTTAAATGAATATTTTTTTTGAAATCGTTTATAAATATTTGGAGTAAATATAAAAAAGATCTTTTTAATATCGTTAATATTGTGCATAACTGCAAGTTATTACTTTTGTTCAACTGTTAATTCTTATGACAGTTATGGTAGAAAAACAAGATGTTATAGAATTGACTCAAGAGGTAGAATGACCAAATCTGATTCATTTTCCAGAAAATCAGTAATATAGATATAATCAAAACTATAAAATTGTAATAAAAATTTAATACACAAGATTTTACATACATTTTGAAAAGTGTTTATAATGATTAAATTATAAAACCTTAAGATTTCTATTACATCAAAATGAATTTAATTGGGCGACTAAAATAATTACAATATAATCAATAAAGGAAAGAGTAACATTACGACACATCTCGACTTTATTTTTATTTTTATTGTATTATCAATAATAAAGGTGGATGTAGAAATGAATAATTGTGATGAATTAACTCATTTTATAGAACAAGCTTGGGACTACGTTGCTACATATTTTTATAACGAAACAGCGGGTGCAAACTTTTTTGATGTTTATCCAAAATTTAAAAATTATAAAATTCAAAATAATATAAAAATTAATAATAAAGTAAGTGTTAATAC
>DHMN01000075.1:0-218 GCA_002405805.1 Cyanobacteria bacterium UBA4641
GCAATGCTTTGTGACCAATTGTTTGATGTATTGATGGGTGATAAAGTTGAACCAAGACGTGACTTTATTCAAACCCATGCGGTATATGCAACAAATATTGATACATAGGGTTTTGAAGATAGGTTATTTTACACCTCGGTCGGCATTTCATGCCGACCGAGGTGGTATTTGTAATGACTTTTTAATATTGTCATACTGAACTGCGGATTTTGGCAAGT
>DHMN01000075.1:367-21221 GCA_002405805.1 Cyanobacteria bacterium UBA4641
GCCGTTTAATGCGAACAAAATAGGTCGAGCCGCCAATAATCCAAGATGTTTCAACATCTCAAATTTAGCATATTAGCCTTATGTGAAATTTGTAAAATTAGAGACCCTGAAACAGCTTAGCATGCGCCCACATACAAGCTCACTCGTTTCGCTCTAGCTCAACAGTGTTTTGTAAAGTTCAGAGTGAGATAATCCTTATTATTCAATTGCACTTCGTGCATTTGCCCAAAGCTGCTCCTTGAAATGGCAATATAATAACAGCATTCCAATTAGCAAAAAATATTTTGTTTGGCTATTAATGCAATATGCAAATTCAAAATATCAATCAAGCAAATTTTCAAGGCAAATATATTGTAAAAGGGTCTGTAAAATCAGTTGAAAAGTTTGGCAGGTTTATGCATAGTCACTATGTTGATGATACCTACGGATATGTAAATTTGCGACATCCTGACAAGTTTTGGGGCTGGGAAGAAGAAGTTCTTATCCCAAAATTTGATGATGCTCAAAAATATACCGAAAGTCTCCATGCGACAAATGACGAGGCGGATATTCTAAGAGATTATCGCAAAAATAAGTTTGAAAACAATGAAGCTCAAGAGCTTAAAGACTCAAAAGATATCTATGAATATGCTGATATACTGGAAACCAGATTATTTAATCGTTTACGCGGATATTTTGTAGCAATGGCGGAAGGCGAAAATAATTTTTGCGATTTCATGATTGACAGATTTGTTGAAGGTCGCAAAATCGTCAATGAAATATTTGGAGCAGGGACTTCCAAAACAATAAAATCGATAAATGCTGATGATGCTATTGAGGCAATGTATCATGGGAATTTTGATGTTGTAAACGGTGAAATTTTAAAATAAATCATTAAAAAAGAGACCGCATGCGCGACCTCTCCTTAGATACATCTGATTTAGACTTAATGACTATTCTTCATCAGAATCTTCATCATCATCGTCTTCTTCTTCGGCTTTTGCAGCTTTAGCTTCTTTTTGTTTTGCGATTAAATCTTGAAGTTTTTCTTTGATTTCTTCACCTTTTTTTTGAAGGTCAGAAACGGCATCATCTGCTTTTACTTGGATTTGTTTTGCAGTTTCGTCTGCTCTTCTTGCCATATCAGAAGCCGTATCAGCTAACAATTTTCTTGTTTCTTCGCCTGATTTAGGAGCAAGTAAAATTCCTGCAATGGCACCAATTGCGCCACCAACAATAAAACCTGCTAAAAATCTTGATGTTGACATATTTATTCTCCTTTTAATTAGTCTCACATAAGTATAAACCGAATTGCGCGTATTTGCATTGCCTAAAAGTTCTATTTCTTTTTAATCAATGAATATACGGTCATAAAACCTTTGAAAAATCCGCCCAAAAGACTTTCTGAAAAAGCTTTAGTTTTAGTTATTGCGTTTTCAAGGCTTGATTTCATGTTTCCAACACCTTCATCTGTGCTTTGAATGATAGAATTAATAGAACGCATTGTTTCGTTCAATTCTTTCAATGTCGGTTTTAATTCGTTGTTCAAAATTAGTGAAGTTTCGTTAGCATTTTTTGTTAATGTAGACAAATCCATCAATAACTTAACTAGGAAATATCCGACAGTACCAACTACAATTGCAGTCACTACAGCTAAAAATGTTAAACCGTTGTTTAATACTATTTGTGATAATTCAATACTCATTTAAAAATCCTTTTAGTTGTAATTTAGTAATCAAATTCGTTTTCGTTTTGTCCGTTTTCAGAATCTTCTAATTCTTTTGCTTTTTGCATTTTCTTAGATTTTACTGAATTGTTCAATTTGCGGAACTGTCTTTCTAACTTATATTTCATAAGGTCAATAGATTCCATTGCTTGTTTTTTAGCATCCGCAATTTGTGGAGCATGTTTGTCGTATAGGTCGCAAACAGTGTCTTTTAGCTCCTTTCTTGATTCTTCACCGGGTTTTGGGGCAAATAGAACACCTGCGACGATACCGCCGACAACACCTGCAATAACACCCATTGAAAACATAAATGCTTTGTTCTTACTCATAGTTGTAAACCTCGTCTTTCAAATTTCTTCGTAATTGTATCATGTTTTTTCATGAATTTCAATATTAATCTTGGGAATGTCCGTGTGAGCAGGGTTACGGAAGGCAGGATGACTGGAAAGCAAGAGGGCAAGGCAGAAATAATTCCCCATGCAAAAATTTCCACAATTTAACCTATTGCACTTTGGGTCAATGTGTAGTTTAATTTAATAAGTCAGGCTAATTAGGAATAGTAGTTATGTTAGAAATCACAAAAACCTTGGACAACGGTTCACTTCAAAAATTAAACTTAAATGAGGCTGTCTCAGGCTCGTGGTTTAACCTGATTAATCCGACTAGAGAAGAAATTCAACAGGTTTCTTTGGTTTTAGGTTTGGACGAAAGCTTTTTGAACAACTCGTTAGACGCGGATGAGTTGTCACGTATGGACTTTGAAGATGGCAATCTTTTGGTCATCACAAATGTTCCTGTGATGGACGATGAAGGAAATTTTGATACATTGCCGCTAGGTTTGATTTTCACACCTGAAAGCATAATTACCGTATGTTCTCACGAAAATAAAATTATCAATTCATTCAACGCAGATACTGCAAAATTCTTTGACACTCGACACAAAGCGAATTTCATGTTGAATATATTGTTCCGTGCTGCAAAATTTTATTTGAGATACTTGAATATAATCAACAAACAAACTGAAAGTATTGAAGATTCACTTAGAAAAACCACTAATAACAAGGCTTTGTTCCAATTGATGGAGATTCAGAAATCTTTGGTTTACTTCACTACCGCTCTAAAAGATAATCAATTGGTACTTCAAAAACTTTTGAGAATGGTTAATGCGCCGTCATTGCAAAGTATTTTGAAATTTACAGAAGACGACATTGATATGTTGGAAGACGTAATTATTGAAAATAAACAGGCTGCCGAGATGGTTGAAATGCACAGAACAATTCTTGAAAGCATGATGGATTGTATGGCATCAATCATTAACAACAACTTGAACCTTGTGATGAAATTCTTGGCAGCAATCACAATTATCATGTCTATCCCTACTATGATTGGTAGTTTCTGGGGTATGAATGTTCCTATGCCGTTTGGACACAACCATTTCGGATTTTTGATTGTAATTACAATTTCTGTTGTTGCAACTTGCATTGTTGCAGTATTTTTCAACCGAAAAGGTATGATGTAAGCTTATGTTTGCAACGGTTGCAGCTCTTGGGGTAAGGATATTTTCTAACCCAATAGCCAATTTAGTGCAAAAAATATTGTCAGAAAAACATTCTGCAATTTTGATTAACTTATATTCATACGCACTTTTGAGTTTATTTTGTTTAGTGCCTGCCTTATCTAACGACTGGTCAGGATATGGAATTTCGTATTGGTTGTACGCATCTTTGGCAGGTGTTTTGTGCACTTTAGGGTCTGTTTGTTTAATAAAAGCGCTCCAATGTGGCGAAATGTCTGTGTTAGGTCCTGTTAATTCGTACAAATGTATTGTGGGGCTTATCTTAGGTGGGGTGATACTAGGTGAAATTCCTAGTCTGTTGGCACTTTTAGGGGTTGTACTCATTATCTTTGGAAGTTGGTATATTTTTGATACCGCAGATGGAGGTTTTAAACCCTCTCTACTATTGAGAAAAGATATAATGCTAAGGTTTTGCGCATTATTTTTTTCAGGGTGCGAAGCAGTAGTGCTAAAAAAGATAATTTTGATGTCTTCAATAATGGAGTCGTTTATCCTTTGGTGCTTTATGGGACTTGTGTTTTCGGCGGTTTTGTTATGTTGTTTCAGACGCAAATTTGAGCTGCTAAAACTCAAAGAATTTTCCCTAACTGCAATAATTGCATTAATGCTTGGTTTAATGCAATATTCGACAAATTTTGTGTTTGAACGAATGAATGTCGGTTTAGCACTTGCGCTATTTCAGTTGTCGACTATTGTTTCTGTAGTTTTTGGGTACAAAGTTTTCCATGAAAATGAATTTTGGAAAAAGATTTTAGGTTCAGTTATTATGATTGTCGGCAGTTGCTTGATTTTGTTGAAGTAATTCGGCAGTGAATCTTGACAGGTGTAGTATAATCTGCTATAATCTTAGTAGGAGTGTATAGTATATGATAAATACGATGGCGAAACAGGATTTAATTGCGCGAAATTATAATCATATTTATGCGCATGAAATGGCTCATAAAGCGGCTGGCGGACAGTTTGCCGGTGCGATTTCGATTGAGCGAAACGCAGAAGGCATTCCTGTT
This sequence comes from Cyanobacteria bacterium UBA4641, assembly GCA_002405805.1. Classification (GTDB taxonomy): domain Bacteria; phylum Cyanobacteriota; class Vampirovibrionia; order Gastranaerophilales; family Gastranaerophilaceae; genus Zag111. The sequence goes on from DHMN01000075.1 coordinate 4,656, forward strand.
TCAGGGCATGTTCCAATCAGAATGCCTGTTTTGAACAAATCAAATCCGCAACAGACAATTGACCATGCCAATACTGTAATCAGAGCGGCAATGGCACCATCTGACCCATCAGGACAGGATTACAAAGTTGCAAATCAAGCCTCTCAAATAAAAATGCAGGCAATGGCATTAAAATCAAAACATCAAGGGAATAGGCTTGATATTCAAGGATAGTTTTAGAAAATTTCCTACTTAAACATCATATTCCATCGCATGTTTTAGAAAATCTTTCACAATTACTCCTGTATTTCTTGGTATAAAACAGGTTTTACCTGTATCTAAATTGGCAATATTTTTCATTTCATCTTGCGTAATTGCAAAGTCAAAAATATCCAAATTTTCCTTTATTCTAACAGGATTTGAAGATTTTACAATAGGTACAATTCCTCGTTGAATCAACCAACGGAGTACGATTTGAGCAACCGTTTTGTTATGGTTTTGAGCAATTTGCAACAAGATTTCATTTTCAAAAAGCCTTGATTGCCCTGCGGCGAGTGGTGACCAAGCTTGCATTAAAATATTTTCACTATCTAAGTATTTCTTTTCGTCTTCTCGTTGGAAAAATGTGTTACACTCTACTAAATTTACCATTGGCTTTATTTTATTAAAGAAAATAAAATCAGCAGTTCTATCTTGTGTAAAGTTATCAATTCCAATTGCACGAATTTTTCCGGCTTCATAAAATTCTTCTAATGCTCTCCAAGCACCATAATAATCGTTATACGGTTGGTGAATTAAATATAAATCCAAATAATCTAATCCTAATTTAGACATGGATTTTTCAAATCCTCTTTTTGCTCCCACATAACTCGTATCAGTTATCCATAATTTGGTTGTAATAAACAATTCATCACGAGGTATTCCGCAATTCTTGATAGCACGGCCTACAGCTTCTTCGTTTTTATAAGCTGCTGCAGTATCAATTAACCTGTACCCAGCTTTAATTGCTTCTATCGTTGCTTTTTCGCATTCTTCTAAATTCTCCATACGGAATACACCAAATCCTATTGGTGGAATTTCAACTCCATTATTTAACTTAATTTTAGAGTTTAAGTTTGTTATCATGCCAGAGCCTCCTTTGGTTTCAACCATTTAACTTTTATTGTATAAATAATCATCAATATCATACCTATTGTCCAAGATGTGGGATACAAAATATATAAACTTTCAATTGTTCCAAATATTGGATAAATAAATTTTACCCACAAAATTCTAAATAAACACATTGAAATGAGCAAGATAACCATAGGAGGAATACTTTTTCCAACTCCTCTCACAGCACCCGCCAAACTATATAAAATTCCAATAGTTACATAATATGGACATAAGTACAATACAGCCAATTTTCCACTAGCAATAACTGCACTGTCACTAGTAAATAAGCTTACAAAAAACTCTGCAAATCCAACAATGATAGCACCAATTACAATTGAATAAATCGAAGTCATTAAAATTGTAACCCACATACCCTTTTTTACTCTATCAAGATTTCCAGAACCATAATTCTGACCGACAAAAGTTGTAGCAGCCATACTAAAACTAATTATTGGTAAAATAATAAATCCGTCTAATTTCAAACAAATTCCAAAACCAGCCATTATTATTGCTCCAAAACTATTTATTACAGTTTGAACAATAACATTTGATAATGAGATTACCATATTTTGAATTCCTATTGGAAAACTTATTTTATTAATGTCTGATGTAAAATGCTTATAACAATTTATATCCCTTAACTTTACTCTATATGATGCCGGTTTTTTTATTAAATAGTTAAGAGTTAATATTGCTGATACAAATTGACTTATCACTGTTGCAATTGCTGCTCCCTCAACTCCAAATTTAAAGCCTACAACAAAAATCACGTCAAGAAAAATATTGATTACAGAAGCATAAGCAAGGTATATTAAGGAACGTTTAGAATTTCCGGAAGCGTTTAATATACCTGTTGTCATATTATAAATGACATTAAAAACAAGTCCTCCGAAAAATATTTGTAAATATGTGATAGATTCTGGCAAAACATCTTGTGGTACTTTCATTATGAGTAATAATGGTTTAGTTAAAAATATTCCGCCTATTGTTAAAATCAAACCTAAAATTAATGCAATAGCAAGGGAAGCATGAACAGCATCATGAGTCCCTTTTCTATCTTTTGCACCAAGATATTGAGAAATTATAACTCCCGCACCAACAGATGTTCCTTGACTAAATGCAATTAAAAGATTAATTAATGGTGTACTTGAACCAACCGCGGCCAATGCGTTACTGCCAATAAAATTTCCCACAATAATTGAATCTACAGTATTATAAAATTGTTGCAAAAAATTTCCAATTATCAAAGGTACAGCAAAAAGAAATATTTGTTGTGTAATATTTCCCTCTGTCATTAGTTCATTTTTACGACATAACTGTTTTATCATCTTATTCGTATTATAAAACATTTTCATAACAATAACCAATATAAATAATCTATGGTTTACTATAACTTGAAAGAATGATAATTTTTGCTATAATTTAGACATTAGAAGTTAGGTATATTATGGATATCCGTTTATTAAAATATTTTTTAGCCGTGGCAATAGAAGAAAATATCACACATGCAGCTGAAAAATTATATATCTCCCAACCCTCACTATCAAAGCAATTAATGGAACTTGAAAAAGAATTGGGTAAAAAACTTTTGATTAGAGGAAAAAGGAAAATAACTCTAACAGAAGAAGGAATTATTCTGCGAAAAAGAGCAGAAGAAATAGTTTCTTTGCTTGAAAAAACAGAAAAAGAAATTGGGTCAGATTTAAGCAATATCGAAGGAGAAATTTCTATTGGTGGGAATCCTGCAAAAACAATATTAAAAACAGCATCAAATTTAATAAAAAAATATAATGATGTCAGGTTTAATTTTTATAGTGGTGATGCGGAAGATGTATGCGAAAGACTAGAACACGGAAGTTTAGATTTTGCAGTCTTACTAGAACCTGTTGATAGTGTGAAATATGATTATATATCTTTACCTGACGGTTCGGAGTGGGGAATATTAGTGCCATCCGATTGCAAACTAGCAAAACAACAATTTATAACAAAAGAAGATTTGAAATCTTTACCACTAATTTTGCATAGAAGAATTGGATTACAACAGGCTATTGCCAAGTGGGCTGATACGAATTTAGAAGATTTAAAGATTGTAGCATCTTATAATGTTGTGCAAGGTAGTCCAATTTCGTTTGTAGAAAGTGGATTGGGATATTTTCTGACAACAAAAGATTTGATTGAACAAAGTCTTAATGGAAAGGTATGTTTTATACCTTTAGAGCCCAAACTCACTACAAAATACGCTTTGGTTTGGAAACGCTATCCAATATTTACAAGACCTGCAAATGCATTCTTAGAAGAAATAAGGAATCTTTTGAAATAATATTTATATCGATATTATGAAATTTACACCTTCAAATAATCCTCAAACTTCTTAATATTAACCGTATACCCACAGCCATCGTGAAGTTTGGCAGGGTAGGAAATTCTTTTAACAGGATATTTTCGGCACATGTGCGGACGATGTTTGTAATCAGAGCATAACCCTTCCGGTGTCACCAACTTGCAAGCGAAAATCAAGTTTCCTTCGGAGTCCTTCCCTTTTATGTAAAATCTTTTGTAGGTCGGGAAAAGAGTCTGCATAATTTTAAATTCTTTTTCTGTATAGGTGTCGACACTGTACATATAGTTACAGCATTTGCCACATTTTTTGCACTTTCCTGTTATTTCATACGATAGCTTTTCCGGTACGAAATTTGAAAGAAATTCATATATTATTGATTTAATAAAGTCTGGTAGTAGTTTAAACATTGCAAAATAATATAAAATTGTCTGTTACAAGTTATATTATAGGATAATTTTGTGTATAATAAAAATTATGAAGAGTTTTAATAAAATTCGAGTATATGCGTGGGCAGAATTTGGTATTTGGTTAATTATTGTTGCCGCAATTGTTTTAGGGTTCAGATATCATCATTATCAAGAGCAAAAACAATTTAAAAACTACCAAATTTTTATGGAAGATGTTGACGGTTTGATTGTCGGTTCGCCTGTCAAGTTTTTGGGTGTGCAAATCGGCTATGTCAAAAAAATCCAAATAATTTCCAATGACGTATATATAAAATTTGCAATAACTCAAAAAGATTTAACTTTGCCTGTCGGTTCTATTGCAACAGTTGAGGCATCAGGCTTGGGCGGTTCAAAAGCCCTTGAAATTTATCCGCCTGATAAAACCAATCCGACAGACAAAATCATTGTATCTAAAGACCCAACAAGGTTGAGCAAGGTTATGGGACTGTTTGATAGTATCTTTAAAGAATTGGATTCAATTATCACAACGATGAATAATTCTGCAAGTCAGTTTGAATTTACATCAAGCGGAAAAGTTCCGAAAAATGTTGTCACTCCTGCAGATGCAAATAGTGATTTAGAAAATTTCAATCGCTCATTAGATAAGATGATTGAGGCAGAACAAAATATGACAAAGAATTTTAAAAAGAAATAATAAAAAAGAAGGTGGGTTTGTATGTATATGGATAATGTTAGAGTAATAAATAACCCTGTTGTGTTGCTAAATTTATGCACAATGAGGGATAAAAACACTGATAGCCAAGGTGTTAGGATTGCAACAAGAAAAATTACAAGATGTCTTTTGTATGAGGCTGCAAAAAATTTACCGCTTGTTGAAAGAGATGTCACAACACCTCTTACGACATTCAGAGCAAAAACGGTTGACCCTGATATAAATTTAATCATTTCACCGATTTTGCGTGCAGGTTTGATTTTCACAGATGAGGCAATTGATATTTTGCCACAAGCAACTATTCGCCATATCGGAATGTATAGGGATGAAAAGACTTTGAAACCTGTTTGGTATTACAACAAAGTTCCTATGGAAGCGGATAATCCTGAAAAATTCTACATCTATATTACAGACCCAATGCTTGCTACAGGTAATTCTCTTTTGGCAGCAATTGAATTGTATGCAAATAAAGGTATTCCGATTAAAAATATCAAGTGTATTTGTATAATTGCAGCACCTGAAGGTCTAAAAAATATTTATGAAAAATATCCTGATATTGAAATCATTACAGCTGCAGTGGATGACCATTTGAATGAAAAAGGCTACATAGTCCCAGGGATGGGCGATGCAGGCGATAGAATATTTAATACATAGATAGTTTTGTAAAATTTGTTTACATAAATAACGGTATTTTTAAAGTTTATTTTAAAAGTGCCGTTATTTTTTCATGTGTGTAACTTTGTTATTGGAGAAATTTAATGACACAAGGTGTAAATGGCGTAAATACCGCCGGTAGTAATAAACAAATAAAAGTAACAAGGCAAACAGAGTTGACTATCCGTGCAGGAGAGAGTTTGTCCGTTTTGGCTCAAAAATTTGGAATGGGTCAAAAAGAATTTATGGAATGGACAGGATTGAAAAGTCCAAATCTGAAAGCAGGACAAAAGATAAAACTCCCAACGGCGACAGTTCCTGAAGGTCGCGGAATCATGGCTGTTGCAAGAGATTCAGGCATGACTTTTGCTGATTTTTGTAAGTTGAATAATATTCCCAAAACTTACACACCATCAAAAGGCGAAATATTTTACATAAAACGCGGTAATGTTCAAAAGACTTCTGCAAATTCGGTTGCAACACCACAAAAAGCAACGATGGCAAAAACTGCCAAACAAAAAACTGTTCAGCAGACAAAAACCGCCTCACGTGCTGCAAAACCAAGCCCTGCAGGTGTAAACAAGGTGAAATACGGTTCATCTTATACTCCTGATGAACTCGGCAAACGAATTTACCAAAAATCAGAATATTACTATGGTGCTGTCGGCAAGCCCGATTTTGATGCTTTGCTTAACGAAATCAACCCTAAAAATGTTGAATCCGTTCTGAAATCTTATAAAAACAATCCTAAAAACACATCAAAAGAAAGTTTAATAAACACTTTGACAAGTGAAGTCAGCAGTGATAAAAACAAACGAAAAGCTGCAGTTATGAAGGTGTATGACTCTTTGGCAAGAGCAAAAGGCACACCTGCAAGTGTTCGAGCTAATTTTGCTAAAGAATTGGATAGTCAATTCAAATCATTTGGTATGGTAAGTACCACAAAACTTGATGAAACTTTGAACCGAATGATGGCAACACCAAATGAACTTGCGACAAAAATGAAATTTGATATTGATAGCAAATCAGGTGCAATCGGCAAATCTTCATTCCAAGAATTGCTGTCACTGGTCAATTCAAAGAACGCATCAGCCGTAATAAAATCGTATGATAAAATCGGCAGAGGCAGTTCTTTAATAAAAGATATTACCCATGAAATCGGTAATAACAAAGATGTTCGTAAAAAAGCAGTAATGCACATTTATGACTCTTTGGCAAAAGAGAAAAACACATCTCCTGCTCATCGTGCAGCTTTTGTCAAAGAATTAAACAATCAATTTAATTCTTGGGGAATGGTTGATACCAAGAAAATGGACTCAATGATTGCAGGCATGTTAAAAACTCAATCAACTGCAAGCACACAAAAAGCTGCTGCTCCAAAGAAAACAGTAACACCAAAAGGTGTAAAAGTTGCTCAAAATGAGCGATATGTACCAAACGGATTTGAGGTTGCAGTTGGTGGAAAGCGCAGTGTAGCAAGTACAGGCGCAATCCCTTCTATTCCTGTAAATGACAAAGGCGAAGTTATTGCAGAAGTCATAAAATTCAAACCGAGCAATCTGAACGGACCATTGAAGGGTAAGACCATTATGGTTAATGCAGGACACGGTTGGGGCAAAACTAAAAACTTCAAACCGGGGACACGAGCAACTGACTCTAATGGCAAAACTATTCCTGAATGGTACAAAAACAGAAATTTTGCCGACCAATTGGTAAAACAATTGTCCAGTCAGGGTGCAACTGTTATTTATACGGCAGGTGATGCAAAACCTGTTTGCGATGCAAAGCGACAATATAAAGCCGATATGTTAATTAGTTTACATTGTAATGCTTCAAACAATAAAGATGTACGCGGATTAGACGTATTTTATGCTGCAGGTTCAGGCATTGGCAAAAATTTTGCTCAAATAGCAGAAAAGCACTTAGATACATTGGTTTCATTCGGCAAACAGGGTGGCAAAAACGACCATTGTAGAACACGCGCGGATAATGAAGGGCAACATACTTCTATCGGGATTTTGCAGGTAAATAAAGAAAAAACACCTTCAATACTTATTGAAATGGGTTATCAATCAAACGAAACCGATTTGAAAAACATTGATTCCGCAAACTTCCGTCAAGATTCAATGAAACGCGTTGCAGATGCGGTTAAAGAATATTTTCATGTGAAATAAAGGATGATTATATGGATTGGCTTACTAAAATATGGAACTCAATAAAAACGACTTTTTCGGGAAGTGGTTCTACTCCTGTGACATCAAAATCGTCAGTAAAACAGCCGATTTTTAAAGGTACAAAGCGAACTGCCCAGCCTAACGAAATCCCTATGATGCGCGAAATTTCTGATGAGCAAATTCAAGCAAACCGCGTTCGCTCAAAATATATCACGACAGTAAAAAATCCTCCGTACAAATTGAAACAAGGAGATTCTATAGACAAAATCGCACAAAAGTTTGGGGTGGAAACTCTAAGTATTCTTGCATATAACGGTTTAGATGAAAAATCTGCCAAAACGCTAAAAGCAGGTCAGACTTTGAAGATTCCACCTTCTCGAAAAATAAAAAATGTGAAAAGTCTAAATGATATTGCAAAATCAATGGGCGTAAGCCTTGATTTTGTTAAACGGCTTAAAAAACTTGAAGATAAAGGCTTACCTGAAAATAAATTCCATAATACCCCATACACGGATAATGCAGGCGTTCCGACAATTGGAATTGGACACGCGCTGAAAAAAGGCGACCCTAAACAACTTTCAAACGCACAGGTTTGCGAATTGTGTGCAAAAGACTTGCTCAAGGTGGAAGAAAATCTTTGTGCAAAACTTGGGCAAAAAAATTATGCAAGAATGCCACAGAGTATGAAAGAAGCCTTGCTTGATATGGCGTTTAACAAAGGCGTTGATGTGCTAGACAAAACATCCGGCATGGTGTATTGTCTAAAAACAGGCAAATATGAGGCTGCAATAAATAAAATGACATATAACAAATCTTCTGCGACAGGAAAAGAAATGAGTGGATTGTCCAAACGTCGTTTGTTTGATATTTCTGTAGCAACAAGGATGTATAAAGGTAAAATTCCACAAAGTAATATAAATACCGCACAACAAGTGTATAATCACGGAATTGAGCTTTTGCGCCAAGAATGTAAGTCAAAGGGTATCAATTTTGAAAACATGCTTGCGGGTTATAACAAAGACGTCCAAGGTTACTTCGGCAATAGACTAAAACTAATCACGAAGTAGTGGTTTCTGTCGGCTTGGCAAAGCCGACCTACAAAATTAATTATCACGTCATCACAAGGAAAGTTTACTTGCAAAGGTGTCATTGGTTAGTACGAAGTGACGTGATAATCCACAACATATCGGTCATATCCCCCACCTCGAAATCAAAGATTTCACTAACCTCTCACAAAACAATTCACTGGATTGTTTTGTTCGGCAGAGGCACTAGGGGCAGACATATTGTTATTTTTGCAGTGGATTACTACGTCGCGCTGTAATGGTTATTATTTCATTTGTAAAACAAGGCTCCTCGTAATGACATATTTTTTATACCGTCACCCTGAACTTGTTTCAGGGTGACATGTTTGCTTTTCAAAAGCAAATTTTACATTACGACATCCAAAAACCTAACAAATATATTACGAAATATTGAAATAGATGAAAAGTTAAATTTTTTGTATATAATATATAGTAAAATGTAGGAGGAACAATGGAAAATATAGTATCAAGTTACGGAAGTGACCAGAGAAATAATATAAATCCGACCAAAATCAAAGTTATTGGTGTTGGTGGTGGTGGCGGAAACGCTGTCAACAGAATGGTAAAAGCCAAACTTGCAGGTGTTGAATTTTGGCTTATGAATACAGATTTGCAAGTTTTGACATATAGCAATGTAGAAAATAAATTACAGTTGGGTACAACGACAACCAAAGGACTTGGCTCCGGCGGTGACCCATCAACAGGTGAAAAAGCTGCTATCGAAGTTAAGGACGATATCACAAAAGCATTAGACGGTGCTGATATGGTATTTATCACTGCCGGTATGGGCGGTGGCACAGGTACAGGTGCTGCTCCTGTTGTTGCTCAAATTGCAAAAGATTTGGGAATTTTGACAATCGCGTTTGTTACAAAACCTTTCTGTTGGGAAGGTAAAAAGAGAATGGCTCAAGCTGAAGCAGGTATTGAAAAACTTAGAAAATACGTTGATGCAATTCTTGTTGTTCCAAATGACAAGTTGTTACAAGTTGTAGAACGTCAATTAGGCTTGAGAGAAGCTTTCTGCGTTACAGATGAAGTTCTATACAGAGGTATTCAAGGTATTTCAGATATCATCACAATCCCTGGTATGATTAACATTGACTTTGCGGATGTTAGAAAAGTTGTTAAAGATTCAGGTACAGCATTGATGGGTATTGGTAGAGCGCAAGGCGAAGGCAGAGCAATCAAGGCTGCTGAAATGGCTATCAATTCTCAATTGTTGGAATCTTCAATTGATGGAGCATCTGGTATTATCGTAAATATCACAGGTAGCTCAAATATGACATTGTATGAAATCAACGATGCTACAAGCATTATCAACAACGTTGTAAGAGATGATGCTGATGTAATCATCGGTACTGCTATCAATGATTCATTTCAAAATGAAATCCAAATTACCGTTATTGCAACAGGTTTTACTGATAAAGGCAACCAAAGCGCAATCAATACTCCGCAAATCTCTGCTGCTGAGTATTTCCAAGGTAAAACTTCAACTCAATCAAATGTTGGAACAAGTTCATCAAACTTGGCAGGCGGATTCCCTAAAATGCCATCAATGAATTTGGATGTTCCTGATTTTTTGAGAAAAAACTAAAAATCTAAATTATAACAATTAAAAAAGGAAAGTCGTTTGGCTTTCCTTTTTTGTTGTGTTAAGTCGTATAATAATGTCGACATACTTTTCAGCAATCGAAATTTTCACATAATTATTAGTCAAGAAAATCGCTTTCTTCACCATTTACGTTTTGGGTTGCGATATTCAAGTTTTTGTAATTGCGTGTGTGTTTTTCGCCGTATTCTTCAAGTTCGTTCATTGCATCAAGGAATTTTTGACGTTTAGCCTCTAGCGAAGAACCTTCTTGAATATGCAAGCTCCTAACCAATTTCGCAATACGTTGAATATCTTTTAACCTTTGGTTCAAGTATTCAAACTCTTCTTTTGTACCGTAGAACATTGCAGGTTTAAGCTGTTCCATATAAACTTGGAAGTACGCTTGTTTTGAATGTTCAGGATGGTTTGCAATATCTGTTCTGATTTGGTCAAAGGCTCTTTGAACTTTCTTGATACTCTTTCTATAGCGAGTATTTTTGAATTTTCTGATAATTTCATCTTCTGTTTTGTTTATAGTCTCCAAGTAGTTAGGGTCTTTGTCCAAATTCCCGATATTTGCTTGAGCTTTTTTAATAATACCGACTTGTCTTGAAAGTGCAGAGAAGATTGCATCAATTCTTCTCATTGCATATTTTTCGTTTTTCATTGTGTTTTTAGCTGCCATATTTATAACACTTTCAGTCAATCCGAGTTGTTCAATCATCAAGATTGCACCTGTCAAATCATCATCTGTCAATAATGGTGCCAGTAGCGCACTGATACCTTCATCTGTGTCCATGCCGACAATTCGTCCGTCATTCAACACCAATTGAGAATTTTTGAACTTATCTTTTACGATATTTTGGTTTGCCTCTTTGGCTGTGTCCATCATTATATATTGCATTTCAAGTAAATTTGAGAATAACAACATATTTTGAATATTTGTATCATAAACTATTTTGGTGCTTTCAAGCTGTTTCAATTCTTTTGGTGAATAATTTTTATTCTTGTTACCATCTTTTGAAATCATTAGCAAATAGTCATTAAGCATTTGTTCAGGTTTATCTAACGCTTTATGTTCTTCATACAATTTTTGAAGTTGCGTAAAATATCTATCTGCATCTTCGTCTTTTTTCATAAGTGCATGGTGCCATTTATTCAAAATTTCATACCCAAAGTGCTGATATTTAGGGTCAATCAAATTCATGATGAATTCGCGTTCAGTTGTTTTCATTCTTTCAACTTCTTCTTTTATCGCATCTTGCATTGTACCGCCATTCACTGTTGTTGAGAAAAATGCCATTTCATCAGCGATAATTTTAATTTGTTGTTTGTATTCGCCAGCACTTTGAGTTCCATCATAGCTCAAGATTTTTTGAGCAGCTTCAATTGAATCCTTGATTGATTGGTCATTCCCGTTTACATCGACAAAATCAAGAATAGCTTTATTGATATGCTCAAGTTGTGCCTTGGTAAGAGTTGCAGAATCATCAATTTTATCAGAGTATTTTTTCAAATTCTCAATAATTTGCATTGATTTTTCTTGAACTCTGTATGCATCAATTGATTCAATACTGTCTGATGTGCTATCATATATAGTTTGAATTAGTTTACGTTCTTCTTTTCCTGAAATCATATCAACTTTCGGAAAAGCAGGGAACATATTGTATTTTCTGAATGCTTCATCTCTCCATGGATTAAACAGTTTATGTCTGTTTAATAATTTCAAAGAGAAGTAATAATCCATGTAAATATCATCAAATGACCTCTTGTCACTGTAGATTGCACCACGCATTACACGTTTGAATTTTTTGTAATCGTAAGTTGGAGTTGTCTTACTAAGCTCCATGGTTTGACCAAGTCTTGGGTAATACAGCATATTAATTACGTTGTTTTCGGTTTTTTCATCTAGTGCTCTATATTGTTTCAAAACATCATAACCTGTGACATTTTTGATACCAAGAGCATCATTTGTTATTTTTGAATCAAATTTTTCGTGAAATTCTTTTTTAGTCATTCTGCGAAGGTTATTAAAAATTTGAACAAATTCTTCATCTGTAGTTGGCGCAAAATTATCATCAATCCAGTTGGTGATTCTTTGCATAGAGCCGTTTTCAAATGAAGAACTGTTCAAATCGGCTAATGTGAATTCCGTATTGTTTCGTATAATATTACGTATTTTGTTAGCCAACTCGTTTACTTTTTCATCTTTGTTGTCAAAATTAGGAACAAATTTGTTAAAGTATTTTTCTAATCCTTCTATCATCAAATCGACTGTCTTATCGGAATTTCCATCAAATTCTTCACGGTTAATAGTTTTCAATGCTTTGATTACATTGTTAGCATTGATTTTTATATTGTTATCTTGCGCAAGTTGGTTTACAAGTTCAGTAATTTCTTTTCTTGATTTTTCTGCACCAAAGATAACTACATCCATATCTTTACCAAATGTGTAGTCAAAGTCTTTCATTGCCTCTTTGTGGATATATTTTTTAAGGTTTTGCAAATCCTTCATTGAAGCTTCTTTATAAAGAATTTTTGAATCAGGAATACCATTATAGGAACGCAATAATGCTATTTTTTCAAAAACAAGTTTAACTTTATCTGTATCAGGTAGTTTGTCATAATCAGCTTGCGTTTTTATACCGTTGTCAAATGGTGGATTTCCTTCTATTCTTGAGTTGAAAGTTTGGAACTCATGGTCAAAGTTATTAGCAAGAGTTGTTGTCTTTTTGATTGTGCGCATAATCTCATCACTTGTCATTGATTTTGCATAATTTACCAAGTCTTCATAGAACATTGTCGGACTTAACAATGCATTTTGTCGGATTTGGCGAACATAAGAGTTGGCGCTCGGAGATTTCCCTGGGGTGATAACATCTGCTGCCATTGGGTATTTTAGTTCATGTCCGTCTTTGTAGCGTTTTATACCAACTTGTCCAACAACATTGTCGATAATGTTTCCGTTTCTAAATTTGTCGTCTGTGATATAACCGAGCTGTCCGCCATATTCATTGCCGTAATCTGTTCTTAGCATGCCGTTTTCGTCAACCCAAGTGTTATCATGTTCTTTTGGTCCCCAAGTGTTGTCGTGGAAAAATGCATCTTTTTGAACAGTTTTGCCATCTTCTGTTTTAACATTTACAGGTCTGATATCTGCAATATATTGAGCGTGCCATGCCGGAAATTTGTGAGCAACTGATGTTGCAGAAATTCCTGAGTATGGCATATCTTTGATTTTATTTAGTGCAGATTTCAAATCCGGTTCAATATAGTATGGACGGTCGGTCATGTGTTCAATAATTTTGACTTGTTGTGGACTGAACAAACCGCTTTGACCTTCCGGAGAAACCCATGTTTGTCCGCTTTTTACACCGATTTCACGATGAATTTCTTCTAGCGGTTCTTTCAGTTTTTTATATTGATTATTGAACGTTCTTGTCACAATAGAGTTCCAGCCGTTTACTCTTTGTTTGATTAAATCAAGAGTTTCTTTTTCTTGAGGTGTAAAGGTTAGTAATTCTTTCGGTAAATCCTTCACATAAACACTTTCACCGTTTTGAGATGTTCTGGCTGCATCTATTTTAGTGAACCTTGTTTGAAGTTTTCTTAAATCTTTTGCAGAAATAATTTCTTTGTTATCTTCAAGCTTTTTGATTATAGTTTCTTTTGTGTCAACCGTATTCAAAACTTCATCTTCTGATACTCTAACCTCAAGCGCTCTTTGCAACGCAGTTGTCATGTGGCTAACATTGTTGAATTGCTCAACAATTTTATTTAAGACAGCAACTGTTTCTTCTGATGTTGCATTTGCAGGAAGTCCGTTCATTAGTTTGAAACCGTTGATGACAGTTTCATTACCGTCTTTGAACATTTGTTCATACAAATTGTTCAAATGGTCTGCAAAATCTTGAATTTGGTTCTTTTTACCTACTTTATTGTAGATTTTAATATATTCTTCATTTGTGCAATCTTTAGAATTAAGTTTTTGAACATATTTATCAAGGATTTTTGTAATTTCTTGAGCGTTAGGGTTTTTGATGTGCATATTTAATGCCAAACCTTCGACAATATTTTGCTTGTTTTGATTATTTTTGATTGCGTCGCTCAAGTATTTCAATTCACTTGACAGATGTTCTTTTCTATTGCCTGACAATGTTGCACTGTAAAAATCGTCCAACAAATCTTCCATGATGTAGCTTAGAGCTTTTTGGTTTTCTTCAAGGGCAACGATTAATGTTTCAGGATTGTTTTCGCAGTTGAAGTTTACTGCAAGCTGTTGCATAATCCTTGGGTCTAACTTGTTTTTCTTCAATTTTTTAACAAGCTTTGACATATTTTCATCAATTCTTGTTTCTCTATCAGCGATATCAAGATTTCTAAGCATTTCTTCGGCATTTTCAGGTATTTCAAGGTTCAAAACAGCCTGAGTTCTGTATGCAGCGGCAACATCGTACAAATCTCTTGCTTCGATTATTTTTTTAGCTTTGAAGTGAGTTTTTGAGCCATTTTCAAGTTCTGAAATGTTTTCAAGCAAAGCCAAGATTTGCGGTGCGTTTTTGTCTAAAACTTTTGAATCTTTTTCAGGTAATGCAATTGCAATAAATGATTTAATTTTCTCTAATTTTGCGTTATCACTTTCGTTTGGAATATATAGAAAATCTTTTTTGTAATCGTTACTTTTTGCAATATGGTTAGAATCTTTCATTTCAAGATTACGCAATTCTGAACTGATTTTGTGGATTTCGCTTGGTGAAAGAGCTGTCCCTGTTGCAAGTTCAGCGATTTTGTTTTCTAGAATTTTATTTAAAGTGCCGATTTTTTCAGCATTTGCTGTGGAATTTTTATAATCGTCATATTTTTCTGTTTTAGATTCTTTTAAGTCTTTTTTGTATTTGCTGATTACATTTTTCGCTTTCAACAAACCTTTGTAATAATCTTGTTCATTGCTTAGCGCCTCATTGATATCTGAATTCAAATGAGAATCGTGGAATGTATCAAAGAATGATTTGTCAAAGCCTGAATACATTCTGATTGCTTCGTTAGTAGAACCTGCAGTATCTGCAATATTCATCCAATAAAGGGCAGAAGTATCAATAATTCTGTAGCCCTTTGACAGAGCATAATCAAAGTCAACAGATGAAGTTTTGTTGATAGGGATTTTTGTACCGGTGCCAAGTTTTGTAATGTCATAAACTTCCATGTCAGGTTTGTTGTCAAGTTCTGATAAAATCATATCAACAAAATTTGGTTTATCTTCATAAGCCAGTGCTTTTCGGCAGATAGAAATTGCAGCACACATACCATGTTGCTTTTGGTTAGTAGCTTTGATATTTGGGATTTTTGATTCAGGGGTATCAATAACAATATCGTTGACAATTTCTGCCAAAGCTTGTGTCTTTTTGTCCTTTAGAGCAGGAGTTATTTTATACTCAGGGCTCATAAAGTAGTTTAGACGATTCATTATATAAAGTTTTTGAGATGTAGGAACTTCTGATGATACGATGAAATAATCAAGGTTTCTGTTTAAGTTTCGGATGTTGTCATTTTTAATTTTGTCCAATTGGTCTTGATTTACTTGAGAAAGTATAGATTTTCTCAATGACAAAATTTCTTTTTCATCTTCTGTAAGAGGTTTTTTCTTGCCTGCTTGAGCAATTCTAGGTGCAAGTTGTTCTTGTACTGATTTTGGAGATTTTGCAAGAGATTCTTTTGCGGCATTGTTTAATCTTACATGCCAGTCATTGAAACTGCTTTTGCCCAAATCAATATTTGTGCCGTATTTCAAATTGTCAGCCACGTCAAGAAGAAAGTTTACGTTGTCCTCTCCTGACTCTTTTGACAAATTGTCGATTGCCTGTGATATTTTACGCTGATTCATCACATTCAAATCGTATTTGTTATCTTCTTTAAGCTGACTAACAGTTCTTCTATCTTGTCTTGTACCTTTAAAGCTTGGTAAAATTGGATTGATGTTATATATTTTCATAAGAATCCCCACAACTAAATCTATAATCTATTCTAAAAATCATAAAAAACTTTTTTGCCATGTAGCTTAAAAAATTTTTACATTTTATAATAAATTGTTTTATGGTAAATTGTAGTTAAGTGTAGACAAATGAGGAATTAAAAATGTCAGAAGCTGAAGTAATACAATATGAAACTCAAGGTACATGCTGTCGTATGATGCAAGTTGCAATCCAAGATGGCAAAGTAATGGATGCTGATTTTTTAGGTGGCTGTAACGGCAATTTGAAAGGCATTAAAAGCCTTATTAAAGGAATGGATATTGATGATGTTATTGAAAAATTGCAAGGAATCACTTGTGGTGCAAAATCAACAAGTTGTCCTGACCAATTGGCAAAATGCTTGATTGAATACAAGCAAAAATCATCTGTTAAGGCATAGTCCTGAACTGCAGAGGTAAAAATAATTAACTGTCCTGCTGAACTGACTAGAATATGAGTT
>DHMN01000005.1 GCA_002405805.1 Cyanobacteria bacterium UBA4641
TTTTTCCAATAATCATTTTTTGCGGCTTTATATAAAATATACTGTTGAGATGAGTGTAATTCTTTATCGAAAACGACTGTATTGATGTCCTTTTGGTTCAAATCGTTCAAATACTTAACACCATCTTGCGGTTTGTTTGATTGTGAATAGATTTCCGCTTTAAGTCTTTTGTAATTCAAGTTTTTAGGGTTTTTGTTTATCGCAGTATCAATTGATTTTTCTGCCTGACTTATATCCCCATTTTTCATACTTCCAAAAGCGACAAGGTAATTGGCATAATCAGAATCTGTCAATAATGCGGTTTGTTTCATCAATTCACTTGTGGCTTCTTGGCTTTGGTCATTGTACATTATGTTTGAAAATATTTCAGCCAAGTACATTTGGTCTTTGTGTGTAAGTTGATAATTGGGAAAATAATAGTTTTTCACATCTTCTTCTATTAGTGAAGAGATTTGATTGTCTTGAATTTTTGACATTGAAAGTTCTGCCAATGAGAAAAATCCGATGGCAGCCATTTCTTGAGTTAAGCGCATATAGACATAATCGTTTGGAACAATGTTATCTATGAGCATTTTAAAATCCTGATAAGATGAACGTACATTGCTCTGCATAAATTTGTCCATCGCGATTGTATATTGGTTTTTGATGGAATTTCGAGTTAATGAACCGCGTTTTAAATCATAAGCAGGCTGACTTACAACTTCTTGATAAGTTGTAGGATTATTGTCAAGCGGATTTACCGGTCGTATTCCGCTCATATCAATAGCAAGAACGGAATTTGAACACAATGTTACTAAAAATAGAGATATAACCAGTTTTTTATTCATTGGCTTGCTCCTGTTTTGTGATTTCGCCGGTATAATATCTGTTGAACAAGTCATATACATATTTTTCATCGTCTGTTTGATTTTCAGATGTTCCTATTCTATAGATATCAAGCAAATTGTATTGTCTTAACAATTTTTCATCTTCGACTTTCATTTTGCCGTGAGATTCTGATAAAAATACTTTAATAATCTTTGGCACAGGAATTGCCAAAAACTCGTCAACCAAACGACCTTCAAAATGAGAATCTTTGCCCTTTAGCAAAATGTCAATAACATTTACTATAGGCATTTTATCACGGTAGTGTCGTTTTGAAGTAATTGCATCAAATACATCTGCTACAGCCAAAATTCGACCGCCAAGAGTGATTTCTTCCCCTTTTAAATGTCTGTAATAACCTGTTCCGTCCCATTTCTCGTGGTGAGAACTTGCCATTTCCGTAATCGCTCTAAAATCTTGTGACATATAAATTCTATTCAAGATATTGTGGGTAATGCGCACATGTTCTTGAATGTGCTTGTATTCTTCATCTGTCAATTTGCCATCTTTTTGCAAAACAGAATCACGAATACCGATTTTTCCGATATCATGCAAAATTGCAGCTTTTTCAAGCAAACTGATTTCTTTTGACGGCATACCGATAGCTTGAGCCAAAAGGGTTGAATACAATCTTACACGAGTTGAATGACCTGCCGTAATCTTGTCTCTGGCATCAATAGACATTGCAAGGGTGTCAATAAAACTTTCAAATAAAAGCTTTTGCTCATGGTACATTTGGAGCTGTTTATCAAATAATTGAGCGTTTTCCAGTGCGATACTTGCACTTCCGCCGATTGCGATAAGTAAATCTTCATCATTTTTAGTGAATACGCCGTCAATCTTGTTAATTACTTGAAATGCTCCGATAATTTCTTTGTTGTTGTTCATTATCGGCATACAAAGGATAGTTTTTGTTCTGTAGCCTGTTTTTTTATCGACTTCAGGGTTAAACCTAGGGTCGTTATAGGCATCAACAATATTAACCGTTTCGCCTTTTTTTACAACGTAACCTGCGAGCCCTTTATCTGCCGGAAATCTGATTTCTTGACTGGAATCTAAGCCCAATGCAACTTTTGACCACAACTCGTCTGTATCTTTATCCCAAAGAAATACGGTACATCTGTCAGCCTGAATTGCGTTTTTGGTCTCTTCCGCAATTACTCTTAAAAGTTCGTCAATATCAGTCAATGCAGTGATTGAACGACTGATTTTTACAAGTGAAACCAAAGGGTCACTTTTGGTTGGCAGTGAATAATCCATGTTATTCTGTAACTGTCTGATTCTTGTGTTGATTGTGTTTGCTAAAGAGTATCTGTCTTCTTCTGTAGAAAGTTTTAGGGCATTGTTGTAGTGGATAAGCGCGATATCCTTGCTATCTTGGGCAAAATGGATATTTCCAAGAGCCAATTCGTTTATCAAAAGTGCGGTATCGCTATTTGAACGCTGTGCCATATATCTGCTGTCTTCCAGTAGTGCCAAAGCCTGTGAACAACAGTCTTTATTTTCTGAATAATCCAAAAATGCAATCAAACTCATGCAGATTGAAATATCTTCGTTTGACTTGTTCTTTTGAGCAACTTTGTAGGCTTTTTCAGCTTGTTCTTTTGCTTTTTGAAAATCTTTTTCATCAATAAAATTAAGTACAAGATGAATCAAATTTTCAATTTCTTCTGTTTTTACAACTCTTTCTACCATAAACGTACCTTTGGATACATTGTACAATATTTTTTTTAGAATTACAATTATTAATCCGCAAAATAAATAATATGACTGAATGATGCAAATGTCGGATAAAATGGTACACTCAGAAGGTGGAATAATATATGAAAGGTGGAAAAATGGCAGATACATTAAAACCGCTAAAATGTCCCGCTTGCGGAAAAACAATGGAGAAAGTTTTTATTCCGTCAGCCGGAATCAACTTAGATATTTGCACAGAAGGCTGTGGCGGAATTTATTTTGACAATAGAGAATTTGATATGTTTGATGAAAGTAATGAAGACATTTCAAAAATTCTTGAAAAAGTTCAAGGAAAAGAATTTGCAAAAGTGAATGAAACAATGACAAGAGTTTGCCCAAATTGCGGAGCTAAGATGGTAAAAAATCACTCAAGCGTACACCAAACAATTGAAGTTGATGATTGCTATTCTTGCGGCGGAAAGTTTTTGGACAATTCTGAATTACAAAAAATCAGAGAAGAATACCAAAATAATGATGAACGTGACGAAGATATTTTGAGATACGTTTATAAAGAAGTTGGTGTAGAATTAGCAGAACAAGACAGACGTTATGCTGAAATCGACCCAAGCAAGAGAAGTTTTCTTCACAAATTATTTTCTCACATTGTAGGGCTGTAAATTATACAGATAACTTTTTGCAAATTCGGATAATATCCGGCATGCAAAAGTTCTAAAAATCTTTTATATGTTTGAGGGGCTGTACTTTTGACCTGATAAGGGTTTAGGTATAGCCCTTCTACAAATCTTGCAAAAAGTTCTGTCGGTTTTGCATAATATTTTTTGTATCGGTTAATCCTTGCCGAAACCCTAGCCTGACGCCTTTGACAAGATTTTAGGCGAATATATGCGGCAAATTCTTTTGGCATATCGGTAAAATCTTTTTCGATATTATCAACAGATAAAATTTCGGTCTTTTTAAAAAACATTCCGCTCACAAGTTTAACCCTGTCAAACTTCAATAAATACCGTGCATTTGAGCCTTTTATATATCTGTCAAATTCTTTGAATTTTTTAGAACGTAAAAATTTCGGATAGCGATTTTTGATGATATCTTCATAACATTGGATTTTTTCTTTGATTTTTTGCTTGTGCTGTTCCAATCGCTCAAACTTAGACTGTGGGTCTACAAAATGAGTAACTTCTAAAAGCTCTTTTTCATAAACAGAAACATCATTTGTGTCAAAAATTTTTTCTAACGACCCACCTGTTTTCTCCATTAGAGGTTCAATTTGAGAATGAACATAATGTGTAAATTCGTGCAAAAGTGTCGGTACAACTCGGTTTTGCGGTATATTTTTAGAAATATCAATACGTTTGCGCATATAAAAACCCTGATGTCCGCGCGCTTTTGTTGAGGTGTGCACCTCTAAACCAACAGTTTTGAAAAATTCAATCAGTTCCTTCTCAATTCCTTGCATATTAGTATTATAAGTGAAAAATAAAAGTTTGTGGAAGTCTTTGGTACTTGCGGAAATTTTGCAAAAGTTATTTGCCGTCTTGTAAATATTTAGAAACATATTAGCCATGTGGCTAGTATTTAAAATTTATTCATGCTACCATAAAATCGTTCGATACCGAACAGCATTGGAATTAAGAATTTTTATAACAAAATGGTTGAATATGAATTCAACTTTTGTTTTATTTGGAGAGTTAAAATGAAAAATATTGCGATAATATTAGCCTCAGGGACAGGGGAACGAACTGGGTTAAATATACCGAAACAATTTGTTAAAGTTGCAGGAAAAACAATTTTTGAGCATACCTTAGATACATTTGAGAAACATCCTTTGATTGATGAAATAATTGTGGTTTCTAATATAAATTATATTGAGCAAGCACAAAATTTAGTTATAAAAAATAATTATAAAAAAATAATAAAAATATTAGCTGGTGGTGCAACGCGAAGAGAAAGTTCATATATTGGAATTTCATCAATAAACTATGAAAATGCAAAAGTATTAATACATGATGCAGTAAGACCATTTATGCATCCGTCCATTATAAACAAATGTATTGATGCGTTAGATGAATATAATGCTGTAGATGTGGCAATAGAATCGGCTGACACATTGATAAAAATAAATAAGAATAATGTTATTGAAGAAATTCCTAATCGAAAATATTACAGAAGAGGGCAAACTCCTCAAGCTTTTGATTTGAAAACAATAAAAACTGCACATGAATTAGCTAATCAAGAAGAAAATATTAGTGTGACAGATGATTGTGGTTTAATATTGAAATTCAAACTGGGTGATATTTATGTAGTGGAAGGCGATGATTTTAATCATAAAATTACATACCCTATAGATATTGCGATTGCTGATAAATTATTTCAAATGAAAAGTATTGATGCTCCAAAACAAGATAAAACTCAACTAAAAAATAAAGTTCTTGTAGTTTTTGGTGCAAGTAAGGGAATTGGAGAATCCGTTGTCCATCTGGCAAATACCTATGGTGCTCAAATCTATGGTTTTTCAAGAAGTAATGGGGTCGATGTTTGTGATTTTGAAAGTGTAAAAAAAGCGTTAGATGATGTATATCAAAAAGAACATCGAATTGATTATATTGTAAATACGGCAGGCTTATTGCGAATGGGGCAGCTAAATTGTCGCGAAATTGATGATATAAAAATTGAAATACAAGTAAATTACATGGGTTGTGTAAATATAGCACATTTGGCTCCAAAATATTTGAAAGAAACAAAAGGTAGTCTTATTTTTTATACTTCAAGTTCTTATACAAGAGGTAGAGCTCTTTATTCAATATATTCTTCAACAAAAGCTGCAATAGTAAACTTAGTTCAAGCACTGGCAGAGGAATGGGAGAATGAAAAAATAAGAATAAATGTAATAAATCCCGAACGAACTGCAACTCCAATGCGATTTTCAAATTTTGGGAAGGAACCGGAAGATACTTTGTTAAAACCTGAAAAAGTTGCGGAGGCAACATTAAACACCTTGCTTTCTGATTATACAGGTCAAGTAATTGATGTTAGACGGAAACAAGAAAATTGAATGTTTAAGATGTTTGTAAAAAACGAAAGGCGGAACGTATGTTCCGCCTTTTCCCTTTGGTATATTGATTAAATTTTAGATATTTAATTCTAATCCATTCAACCTTATGCTTTTTTCGCATCTTTTTTGTATTCATCAACTGCAAGGATTGCACAAATGATGAAACAAATTATACCTGAAACTAACCAAAAATAAATTGCGCCATCCCAGTTTTGAACACCATTTTTGCCTAATTTATCAACCAAGAAACCTGTTCCTGTTGCTGATAAAAATGCACCGATATAACCGAATGTTCCTGTGAAACCTGATGCTGCTGATGCTACTTTTTTAGAGCTTGATTCAACTGCGCAAAGTCCGCCAATCATCATTTGTGGGCCGTAAGTGAATGCCCCCAACAAACCGATGATTACGTAGTTAAGTGCGCTAATTGTGTTGAATTTCAATGCGATAACCGCACAAATTACACCTGCTAAGTATAGCAAGTTTACAGGAGCTCTTTTTCCTTTGAATAATTTATCTGAAATCAAACCTGCACAAACAGTACCGCAAATACCAACCAATGGTAGTGATGCAATCATAGTTGTAGCCTCTTCAAGCTTGATACCTTTTGCATTTTTCAAATACATAATCATCCAGTCTTCAGCACCGAATCTGATAATGTATACGAAAATATAAGCAATTGCCAATAACCAAATTGTTTTGTTGCATAATACGTATTTCTTGAAGATTTGAACATAAGTCATGCTGTCTTCTTCTTTTTTCTCTTCAGCAGATTGTTCTTTTACAGGTTCATTTCTGTAAACTTCAACATCAGGCAAACCCATAGATTGAGGTCTGTCACGAAGTACAAAAAACAATGAAATTGCTGTGATTGCAGCCAAGCCCCCAGGAACTAAGAATGCTGCTCTCCATCCAAAGCGTGCAGCAATCAAACCTGCCAAAATGAAACTTAAAAAAGTACCTGTTTGGTGTGAACATGACCACAATGACCATTTTGTGCCACGTTCAGAATTTGAATACCAGTATGTCAAACTCTTGGCTACAGCAGGGAAACCTGCAGATTGGAACCATCCGCTAATCCCCCATAAAAATGCCATTGTCCATAACAAAACCATTGCAAACATTTTTGGACTTAAACCTAAAACGCTAACAAAGCTAGGTGATAGAGCAAACAAAATATTTGCCAATGCTGTCATCAACAATGCTGTCGGGAAGAATTTTCTAACGTCTGAACCGTCAGCCAATACACCGTTTACAAACTTACCGATACCGTAAGTCAAGTAAAGTGAGCTACCCAACAAACCTAATTCAGTAGCTGAATAATGGAATTCATCCATAATCCCAGGAAGTGCTACTGCAATGTTTTTCTTACATAAATAAAAAATAGTGTATCCGATGAAACATCCGATAAACATTCTCAATCGCCAATGTTTATACATCGAATCTACTTTTGCAGAATCTTGAATAGGTTCTGCAATTGGAGGCTCTTTGAAAAACGCCCCTAATTTCTTGAACATAGTCTTTTTCTCCTACTACTTATTCTTTATAACTTGAATATTTCTTGTTTCTGTTAATTCTTGTCTGGCATTTTTGATGATTTCTTTTTTCTCATCATCTAAACTTCTACCGTTTGAAAGTCTGTCAATAAATCCTGTATTTAGTTTCACCGCTTTTTCCAAAGCTCCGATTTCTTCTAAAACAGGTTTAATTGCATTGAAATCGTATCCGAAAGTTTGTTTTGAGTTGTAAACCAAAACATCTCCTTCTTGTGATGTGATTGGTTCTCCGCCTTGTTCAAAATACAATTTGAATACTGATTTCAAATCTTGCATTTCAGATTGCAAAGTTGTTACAGTCTGTTGCAAGCGCAAAAATCTTTCAAATAAATACTCTACGTTTTCAAGCTGTTTGCTTTCCCAGTCGTATTTTTGGGTATAAAGTTTTTTTAGTTTAGGGTAAGCAAGTGCAAGCCCCATAGTGTCGCCCATTGCTCTGTGGTGGTCTTTTAATTCGACTTTGAATTTTTCAGTCAAAGCGTTCAAACCATGAGCATCTAAATCAGGGTAAACTTCTTTGAACATCTGTTGAGTATCAATTCTTTCATTTTTGATTTCTTCGCCTGTAACTCTTTTTGATGCCTCATTAATAAATGAATAATCAAAAATCGCATTGTGAGCAACAATCGGATAATCTCCGATAAATTCCAAAATCTTTGGCATTGCCTCAGCCTCTGTTGGCGCATCTGCAACCATATCAGGTGTGATTCCATGAATTGCAATACTTGATTTTCTAATATGTTGTTCAGGATTTATAAGAGTTTGAAATTCGTCTTTGATTTTGCCGTTTTCAAGCCTCACAGCCGCAAACTCAACCATTTTTTCTCTAGTGTAATCTAATCCTGTTGTTTCTGTATCTAAAACTATCTCTATTACTTTTTTTCTAGCCATTTTTTCGTCCTACGTAGTCCTCTATTAGATAATAGCACAAAAGTTTTTTCTATGATAACATTGTGAAGAGTAAACTTAATATAAGGAGTTTTGGTTATGGTTGACGTTATTAATATCAATGATGAAACTTTTGAAAATGAAGTAATTAATTCAACAATTCCTGTTGTTGTCGATTTTTGGGCAACTTGGTGCGGCCCTTGCAGAAAACTTGGTCCAGTAGTTGAAGAAATTGCTAATGAATTTGAGGGCAAAGTCAAATTTGCAAAACTAAATGTAGAAGAATCTATTGAGTCTGCAAAAAAATTTTCAGTAAGCGGTTTGCCAAGTTTGTTGATTTTCAAAAATGGTGAGGCTGTAGAGAGAATGACAGGTTTGATGCCAAAATCAACCATTGTTTCAAATATTGAAAAGCATATATAATGTAAATTTTCATTAAAAATGAAAATAATTACCACTTTACAAAAGAGGAAACTTTTGTTATAATCGACATGTAAAAAATGAGAAAAACAAAAAAGAAAGGCGGAAAAAATGAAATTCGTATGTACAGTATGTGGTTGGTCTACAGAATCAGATAAAGCTCCAGAAAAATGTCCTATTTGCGGAGCAACAACGTTTAGAGAAGTTGGCGGAGCTGAAAAAGTTTACGCTTGCGAACACAAAGTTGGCGATGGTGTTGTAGAAGATAAAGAAGTTATGGAAGGCTTGAGAGCTCACTTCAGCGGTGAATGTACAGAAGTTGGTATGTACTTGGCAATGGCAAGAGTTGCAGAAAGAGAAGGCTACCCTGAAGTTGCTGAAGCTTACAAAAGATATGCTTTTGAAGAAGCAGAACACGCTGCAAAATTTGCTGAATTGTTGGGTGAAGTTGTTTGGGATACGAAGACCAACCTGGAAAAGCGCATGCATGCGGAAAGTGGCGCATGTGCCGACAAGAAACGTATCGCCACGCGTGCCAAACAATTGAACTTGGATGCGATCCATGACACCGTTCATGAAAT
>DHMN01000049.1:0-54456 GCA_002405805.1 Cyanobacteria bacterium UBA4641
TGCAATGAATAGTTAACAATCTCTGTAAAATGGGGCACTTAATGGTATTATTTCAGAACCCCATCGCCAAATATTTAATACAATAGACACAGAGGAATGTCAAGCTATTTGCAGAAGAATTGAAAAACTTCTTGCTGCTTAATAATTCTTCATGTTATTTGATTTATGTCTTGACAATAATCTAAAATAGTTTACAATATTTATAGAATAACAACAAAGAAAGGCTATCAAATGAGTTTTACAAATGAGCAACTAGATCAATTTATCCAAGACAATCATGAGCGTTGTGTAGGTTTGTGTGAAGCATGGCATTTAGAAATTAAATCTATTGAAGATTTAAGACAAGCAGCAGATTATTTATTAAATCAAATTTAGGTATTACCATGAATACAAAACAAAAATTATACATTGTTACATTGATGGATAGAATGTATCAAAAATGGTACAACTATGTTTTATCAGAAGAAAGTTTAAATAGAGAGTTGCTTGATATTTCATTACCTGATGAATACCGAACAGCCATGAAATTAAATGATGTTTCTATTTCAGAAGAATGTGCTATTGCAAAATTAGAAGGAGCTTGCGAGGTATTAAATTTAAAAGCCGTTTTTGATAAAAACAAAAAAGAAATAAGAATTGAAAATTCAAAAGGAAAAATTTTATTGTGGACTAACGGTTTAGAAAGCAATTATGATTTTGAAGAATTATGTTTGGAGTGTATATCATGACACGAGGGGGAAAAAGATTAGGAGCAGGCAGACCTGCAAAACCTAAAAATGAACAAGCAAAAAGATATACATTTAGGCTTTATGAATGGGAAGTTGAAGATGTTAGAAACTTCATAAAAGAATTGAGAAATAAAAAAGCTCCCACCAAACGGCAGGAGCTTTAACGGCAGAAAGGTAACAAGAAGAAGGAATTTTATAATTTATTAAAATACCATTTAATTTTGTTTCTAATAAAATCACCCATATTTTTTTTATCAATTTCCGGAAAAGGATGCAGATATACAATATCAATTTTTCCATAGCTTGATGTTTTTGGATGAGCTTGTCCAAACTCATAATGAGTTAGAACTGTTTGAGGAGATATTTTAATATTATATTTTTTACACAATTCTGCAATCAATTTAAAAGCAGCTTCACATTGTATTCTTGTTAGTGGAAATTTTGTATCTTTAATATTTACACCTTTAGGTACATACATTCCACACATAGAAACACCTATTGCTCCAGTATTACCACCCCCACAATGTTGAGCATATTTGCCGTCATTGCAATTCAAATTATCTTCAGGAGTAAATTTTCCTTTAAGAATTACACCATCTTTATTAATTAAGTAGTGATAATGTTCATAATCAGTTGAGCAGGGCTGATTAGTTCCTGCAGTCCAATGTAAAATTATTTTATTCATGATGCACTCCCTCATTATTAATATCATCAATCCTATGATGAGCAGACTTTACAGACTGCTCAACAACAACCATTCTTTCAATAAGGTTATTATGCTTATCCTGTTTTTCTTCCAAATAAAGAAGTTTTTCTGACATTTGTCCTAACTTGTAACAGACATATAAAGCCTGAAACACAACAGTAACAAGTATTGCAATTAATTCATAATTCACTTCTGTTTCCCCTTCTTCCAACCTTTAAACTTTTGAAAATTATCTACCGAATGAAACATAGCCCATCTTTTAACATCATTAAATCTACCAAAGTATTCACACAAAGTTTCAAAAATCAGAGTAGATAAATATCTGTTATAATTAATAACTTCTTTGTTTTCGCAAAGAAAATCATGAACACAACTTGCTAGTTTAAATCTAGGCTCTTTTTGTTGCCCGATAATAACCCACGCAAAAGGTGGAACATTTGCACCATTCCAATCATAACCTTTCGGAATAGTGAAATAATAATTTCTACCTTTGTATTCAATGGTGATATTAATATTTTCGGTAACATAAAAAGGTTTATCCAAAGCTCTTTTTAAATCTTTACCTTCTAAACCTACAAGACTTTTATCTTGCAGAAATTTTTCAGGCATATCTTTATCAAAATAAATTTTTAGATCCTGCCTACCCATCACAATACAAGATGGCACTTCACAATAATTTTTGGTAACTACGCACACTCCATACCTGCTTTCTATTCAACTTCATAAGTATTTGCTAACGGATTAACTTTAACTTTTCCATTAACATTGATATTCACAACAAACCAGTTTTTCTTCAAAACAATTTTTTGTTTTGAATTTTCATTTAAAGGCTGCTTTTGAATATTCAGAATAACTTTGTTTTCTGTCATTTCAATAATTTGTTCTGCATCAATTTTTTCTATTGGAATATCTTTTGTTTCTGTTTCAGATGCAAAAGCAAAATTTGAGCACACTAGCAAGACCGTTAAGACGGTTAAAAGTTTTTTCATGATAAATACTCCCTTTCTTTAATTTAGGTAACACGCAATCAAGCTATAAAAAAAAATAAAAACATCTTTCAGGATGTTGAACTTGATTTAATTAATTTAATTAATTTAATTTAAACTTTGTTTATATTCATTAAAAAGTTGTTCCTGCTGCTTCAATAAGAAATACCATAACTCGATAATCTCTTTAACATTCATCAATACAAAGTTTTCAGCTTTATTTGTTACATCAGTTATTAATATTTTTATTGTTGCTAACCCCTCAATACTGCCGCCAACTTTCTCATAATTAACGAGCATCTGCATTATTTCATTAACTTTTTTATTATAGAGTTCAGCCCAAATTGGTTTGTAATATTTCCCATTTGTATATAAAACACCTGTGTTAAGTTTTCTTTTATATTCCTCATATTCTTTTGTGTTATCTTCCCCATTTATCTGATTAACCAAAAGATTTCTTGAATATAGTTCATATTCATCAAAAGACATAAATGCTTCCTGATACCTATACTTTTTTGTTTTATCTTCATTGACTATTTCTTCAATGTTTCTTCTAACATAAATGCCGTCAGGTGATGATGTTGTATCAATTTCAGACGGCATTTCAAGACTTTCAACAAGTTTGTAATTTACATTCATTCTTTTTTCCTTTCCTTTTTAAAATGTTTACTAACTAATTTTTTACATGCTTGAATATTTACATTAGGCTCAATGTGTTTTTTAAAAGCACCATAAGTATTTGTAGGTTTAAACCACCCCATATAACTTAAAAGTTGGCAAGCATCATACCAAGAAAAATTTTCTTTCTTTTTCATCTTGCGAGCTTTGCGTATAGCTCTTAAAAATATCGAAGCTCTAATTGTTGTTTTATCTCGATAAAATTTGAACCCCATAAAATCTATTGGGCGACCACGTCTATTTCCGTTTTTATCTATATAATCAAATCTAAAAATTTGATAATTTGATTTAACTTCTAAATCAATATTGTTAAGATATTCTCTAATTTTTTCCAAATTTTTATGCAGCTCTTTTTTATTTCTTCCAAAAATAACAATATCATCCATATAGCGAACATAACATTTTGCTTTAAGTTCTTCTTTTACAAAATGATCGAACGGCTGCAAAAACCAATTAGCAAACCATTGTGATGTATAAAAACCAATAGGCAAACCCTCTTGAATTATCTTATCACCCAATATTGCTTTATTTGAGTCAAGAACATAATAAATAAGTTCTAGCATTTTTTCATCATGGATTATTTCTTTAAACCGATTTTTTAATAAATCAATATTAATACTTTGATAAAAATGATGAATATCTAATTTTAAAACATATTTAATTTCTGCTTTATTGTTTCTTATAAATTTTTCAAGATACTTCTGTCCGTAATGAACACCCCTATCAGGAATAGAGCCACAAGAATATATATACATTCCTTTCATAAAAATAGGCTTCAATGTATTAACAACAATATGCTGAATAATCTGTTCCGGATAAAAATATGGCTTTATAATTATTCTTTGTTTTTGAATAAAACCATCATTTATAACAGCTGCAATATGATTTTCAGGTATAAATTTTCCTTTTAACAGCCATTCTTTTATTCGTTTTATATATTTAATTTTATGCTCAAGTATTCTTGCAACTTGTGGGCGATCTCTTTTACCTTTACTTGCACCTAAAAGTGATAGGTGAATAATCCTATCACTCAATGCAATTTCAAAGAGGTGATTATAACTTTTCATCTCTTACTAAAACCTCACAGGTGTTCAACATGCTACTAACCTATGCCTCTTTTTCGGTTAATTTTTACCATGTGGTAAGGACAATAATCTACATTATAAGATTTTTAGTAATTGAGCGACAAGCCAAAGTTCCAATTAGAGTTCGAC
This sequence comes from Cyanobacteria bacterium UBA4641, assembly GCA_002405805.1. Classification (GTDB taxonomy): domain Bacteria; phylum Cyanobacteriota; class Vampirovibrionia; order Gastranaerophilales; family Gastranaerophilaceae; genus Zag111. The sequence goes on from DHMN01000049.1 coordinate 4,313, forward strand.
AAGACGTTGTTCAAGTTCAGAGTGAAAGCTCCAACCAACAAGCCGTCATCCGAACAGCAACCAAAGCGAGCGAAACCGTACATTATTACCCTTTTAGTAGTTGAGCGACAAGCCAAAGTTCCAATTAGACACAGACACAGCGTTGTTCACATTCAAAGCGAAAGAACCACAAATCAATCCATTGTCAGAATTGCCACCAAAGCGAGCGAAACCGTAGGTCATTATCCTTTTAAAGTGCGAATAGCTTAATATTAGCACAAAAAATTAAATCATGTAAAATTTCTCTATATACTCATGAAAAAAAATTTTCATGAGCCTAAAGGCTCAATTAGCAAAATGGGGGATAACTCCCCCAAACCCCCTAAGAGGTTATGAGTAAGAGAGCGACAAGCCAAAGAACCAACAAGAGTCCGACAAGACGTAGGTCAAGTGCAGAGTGAAAGCTCCAACCAACAAGCCGTCAGCCGAACAGCAACCAAAGCGAGCGAAACCGATTATTGAATTATTAAACCAACAACCGTCAGGAATAAATGTTGAGCTTGAACCACTTACAACAGTTGGAACAAAAGCATAATCACCTGCCAATGCGATTGAACTTATATATCCACCTGATGTTCCACTTATTGTAATTCCTGTATTTATATAACCACTTCCAGTTTTATTATATGCAGTTGCAGTAGAACCATCATTTGTATTAGGAGTGAATTTTAAATATACAACGCCATTGACTAAAATGAAACCCTGTAATATTTTCCAAACATTTCCCCAAGGATTTTCGCTGTGAAAAACTTTTACACAGCCATTGTTGTTATCACCATGAAAACCACCTTTATCATTTAATTGTCCTGATGCAAGCTGATTATAACTTTGATTTGAACCACCTGATTGGCGACCAGTTCCGAATGCAGTTTGTGCATCCGTTGTTTCACTCATTAACATTAACAAAATATTTCTAGCGACAATAAATCGTTCTTCTGAAGCATCGTAACCTTTACCATTAGCTTGAGCAGCTGCAAGTTGCACATCACCTGTTGCATTTACAGCAGGAGCTTTACCTGATAAAGAACGAGCAACACCATTAATAATACAAGCATCAAACATAGTATTGTAATAATATTTTTTAATATTACCATCACAATCATACTGTAAAAAGTTCTTATAATTATTATCAACTTTTTTGTTTGCAACATAACAATGATACTTTTTAGGTAAATATTCCACAATCTTAAACCATAAACGGCTTACATCCCATTGAGCCATTGCATTGGCATTACAACTTTCATCAGCTATATGAGATGAATTTCCATCTATTGTTTTTGAATAATCTTCAGGATCTAAATATTCCATTACTTGTCCACAAAGAGAATTACCTTCTGCATCTTTTGCATTTTGATTATAAAGCATACATGGGCGAACTAAGTCCATAATAAAAGTATTTTTCCAAGAACCATAATCAAATTTATTTTTATCATAATCCATTTTGGCAGGAGTAAAATTTTCATTCATACAACCTATCGGTTTAGTTATACACCCCTTTGTGTTTGAATTTTTACTATCATATAAAAATTCATAAATAAATGTTTCATCAAAACAGTTTCTTGTATCCTTATTATAAACATCATTTGTTGAATATGGGAAAGCTCTAAACTTCAAAGTTGTTATATCTGAAATGTTTTGAGGAACATCATATATAAATTCAGCATTACCATATTGATTTCTTACTTTTGAATTTAAAACCAAAATTCCATCATCATAATTTTCAGGATATGAATTTTCTTTGCAGGTTATAATTGTACCACTCCAAGAAGATAAAATTTGTCCGTATGAATTAATTGTATCATTCGGATCTATCCATTTTAATTTTACTTTTCTGTTTACTAAATCATATTCAATATTTAATCTTTTGCATATATCAGTTGGCATTCCTTTTCCCCCACTTTGTTCTGCATATCTTTTAGCTTTAACAACTTCATTTTCACATTCATTTATTGCTTGCACTTTTGCCGTTGCTATTCCTTCAACTGCTTCTGTTCTATCGGCTAGTATAGTATCTTCGGCAATTTGCAGTTCATTTTGAATATTTAAAACTGCATCAGAATGTTTACTTTGAATATCTGCCATTGCATTGTTATATGTTTCACTTACTTCTGCCGTTTTTTGCGTTGCAATAGTTGCTTCTTCCCCTGCTGCAATAGCAGAAGCATTCGCTGCATTGGCAGAAGCTGCTGCTTCGGAAGCTGATGCAGCAGCATTAACTTGTGCATCATTCAGAGCTTGAACTAATTCTTCTGCTGTTTGAGAAGAACCTTCTTGCGTTTTTACACTTCGCTCCATTTGCCTACTAATTATTTGACAAATTCTAGTTAAATAATCAAGAGAATATTCAAGAGTTTCTAAATTCAAATAGCTTGATTTACTATAAGGGTTCTCTTGTGTAATTGGCAATGTTAAACATAATGAAATAACTTCATTTTCGCTCAATACACTGTAAGTAGAACTAGCGAGAGGGAAATTAATAAAACTTCCATTTTCATTTTGTAATTCGTTAATTGAATAATCTGTACCATACTTCAAAAGAGTTTGAACACCTTTTGAATTTGTATGATATACGGCAAGTTGAGTTTCATCTTCAATATAAAAATCAAAGTCAAAAGTGGTTGTGCTTCCGTTGCCGTTCCAGTTGTTGTACGGATTTTTGTCAGGTATCATTTTTGCTTACTCCTTTTCTTTATTTCTTTTTCTTTTCAGGTGGATTACCTGTTGCAGCAACATTTGCACGATATTTACCATATCCAAACATTCTCAACAAACCAGTAAAGATATTGCCTTTTGCAGCATCACCAATACCACCTGCCGTATTTACTAATCTTGTTGCAGGAATACCTGTTAAATCATCAGCAGTTAATGCCATTGCATCAACCCAATCTGCAACAGAGATTTCATTTTTCAACAAAATATTTTTTCCAATATCTTCCAGATCCCCAATAATAGGAATTGTTTTTAAAAATGGCTTATATTCTTTTTTATCAATTAATGTCATAGCAAAACTACAAATAGTTGATAATCCCATTCCGAGATAACCGTATGCAGCTAAATTCGCAAACAACATTGAAGAAATAAGATCTGTTCCAAATTTTGCAACACCGTCATCATCATCACCTGTTAAACCTCTAATCAAAGTCATAAAGGATAAATTTGATAAAAATGAAGTGAATAGAATTGGATTGAAAACTTTGTATATAAGCAGAGCTTTTACAAATTCTTTATTGCCAATATCACCTCTAGCTCTTGAAGCCATTGCATCTACAAACTTTCTTTCATACTGCAATGTAGTGTTATTAAATGCAAACATCATTCTCGTTAAAGGATTTTCTGATTGTTTCTTCTGCCATACACTTGTTGATGATGCTTGCCCTGCTTGTTGAGAACGCATTGTATCTTCAACAAATTTTTCAAAGGCTTCTTCTTTACTCAATCCCTGTTTCATTAAATAATCAACATAAGGTTTGCCACCAAAAGCGATTGCAAACAAATCACCATATTTTGTATTTGTAGTACAGAAATTTCTTAGGCTTCTGAATTTATCTGCTTCATCAGTTATTTTCAGCATAACTTCATTCATTGAGCCACCTGCTAATCGTGCATGAAGATAATCACAATTATCAAGCATAAACTTTAATGTAGTTTTTGGATGCTTCAAACCTTCAACAAAACCTTTTGCCCATAATCCATTAGGCATATTTTCACAATAGTTAATCATTGAAGTTAATTGTCCAAACATAACTTTAAAGTTGCCACCAATACGAGATGTTATATAGTTTGTTGCAACATAATCCATAAAACTTTTTCCAACATTAATTCCTCTAACATAATTTTCAAACGTAGAAGAACCAAGTTGATTTAATAAAGTATCATGTATTCTATCGCCGACTGTTCTTTGTTTTTTATTCTTTTTGCTCTTAACTCTTGTACCGGCTTGAAGTTTATCAGGAGTTTCAACTCCATCAAAAACTTCTTTAATTGCAGCTCTAACTGTTCCATCTTTAAAAATTGCATTCAAATAATTTAATCGCTCAGAAAGAACAACGTATCTTGCTGTTTTATTAATATGAGGAAGTAAAATTGATAAAGGTTGTTCAGGTTTCATTTTTATTCTTTTACAAGTTTTTCTTTGCTTAATAAAAGAAGGATTGTTTGAACGAACAACTTTTTCATGAAGCATATCAATTTCTGAACCGACACGAACAGTTTTTGATGGAAAATAATTTTCCACTTTTGGAAGTGATAATCCCATTGTTCTGATAAATACTTCATTATTATCATCATACATACTTTCACAAGTATCTACCAAAAGCCAAGCAAACTGTTTATCTTCTTCTGATAATACCTGTTCAAACATGTGCTGAACTTGAGCCAAGCCGTATTGAGTGAATAATCTTTGTTCCAATTCTTCATTCAAAGACCACGCATAAAGAGTTATGATTTCAGCTCTTGAAAGTTGAACTCCACTTTCAACAAATTGACCTGTTTCTTTACTGTATGTTACTTCTTTATAGTTGTAAACTTCTTCCTCGTATTCCTGCATTAATTTAACTAAAGGCTGATTGTTTGCAAAATCAATAAACTCATTGAATTTATTCCAAGCCTTTTCTTTGAATGTTGCAGGATTATTCAAGCCATAAATATCAATAGCTTTTTTACAAAAATCAGAATATCGTTTATGAGCATAAACTTCTGCATCACTTTCAAGTTTCAACAAAGAATATCTTTGAGCAACTTCTTTTCCAAATAACGCATTGAGAGCAGTTTCCCAGTTTACAAGAGTTTTTTCGGATGTTACTAAATTTTCACCCATAATAAATTTTGCAATACTTCTTGCAGCTTTTTTATCTTTTAACTCTCTCACTCTTTGAACTAGATCTGTTTTCATATTATCTTTTTGAAGTTGTTTATCTAATTCTTCTGCATCCTTTGCTCTACGACCTTCAAATTTCAAAATCATAATATCTTCTAACAAAGAACGAGTTGCGGCCAAATTCAAATCTTTGACTTTACTTGAACGATATTCTAAAAATTTTCTTCTCAAATTGCTTTGAAAATCCGTTTTCATTTCAGGAGTAGAAATTGGACTTTCGTCATTATTTTCTCTTTCTTCACCTGCTGCAACTTTATCTAATTCAAGAATTGCACCAAATTCTTTAAACGCATCCTTCTGTCCGAGTTTATTTATTTCAGCAAGTTCTGCAAATACAGTATTTGTTTTCCAATCAAATTTGCCTTTCTTTAAAGCTCCAACTTTCACAAGTTTAGAATTTACCCTAATTTGTTTTTGAATTTCTTTGTGCAAAATATTTTTTGCTTGATTTTCTAAATCAGAAATCACATACTCATTAATTTTTCTGATAATTCTTTTTGTTGAATTAACAGAAGTTGCGTGCTTGATTGCTTTGTACAAACTATGAGATTTGCTAATTCTAACTTTATATCTTACATTTGGATCATAAATTTTTAAATCACTCAATTTATTTGTTACATAATATTGAAGTTGTTGAACAACTGGAATGTTAGGATAATGTTTTCTGTTAAAATCATCCTTTTGACCTTCATTGTAATCATCTTCAACCTTACTTAATTTTTCTACAATATCTTGAGTTACCTCATCAGGCATTGAAGGCATTTTATCGAATAACGCATAAAGAGCTTCAAGAGCAGTTGTTTTTTCTTCCCCTTTTAATGTCTGAACCTTATTATACAAATATTCAAACTTACCGTAGAAATCACCAATTTCATCTTCATTTTGATTATTAAAATTATATGTTCCATCTGTCAGAACTTGAAAAGCCTGTTCTGCTAATTTATAATCACCATCAATTTCATCATTATCATAATTTACACCTGTATCATTATAAAATTCAGACCATTCTGCACACATACCACCTGAAACAGTTATTTTATCATCAGCATTTTCTAATGCCATTTGAACTTTTTCCCAGTTACTAGGATTAGCAATTACATTTTTTTTCATTCCGGTAGCAACCGACAAGATACCTAAAGTAGCATCTTTATATCGTTGCTTCATTTCTCTAACTTCCTTTGGCACACGTTTTACAGCACCTTCTGCCAATTCAAGATATTCTTCAACCTTTCTTTTTTTGTCAGAATTTCTGTTATTTGCAGCAACATTATCTTTCCAAATTTCATCAAGCTCTTTCATTTCCTGTTCTTGACGAGCTTTAATTTCTTGTATTTTATTGTTTATATCATCACATCTATCAAATACAGTTTTTTTAATTCTTTCATTTTCAGTTGTCAATAATCTTTCAAATAATTTTTCAAGATTAGCAACATCAGCTTCTGAAAAAGAATACTGATTTCCATTTTCGGTATAAACAAGATTTTTAATACTGTCATAAATCTGAATAAGAGCATTTTTAAAATCTTCAAAAATTCTTTTTAATCTGTTGCTTCTAGCAGAACCATTTCTGATATATGCTTCAAATCCTACTGCAAACTTTTCATGTTGCTCACGAGTAAAAGCACCACCGTCATTTTTAACAAATTTTCTAACTTCTGCTAAGTCAAGAGCAAGTTCTTCATTTTGTTCTGCATATTTTTCTAAACGAGATAACCACCAATGGGCGAACTCGTGAACGATTGTACTTTCATCTGCATTCTTAAATAGCTCAATAAGATTTTCAGCAGGCACAAATGCACCTTTAATATTCATGTTTCTCAACTTGCGAGGAGTAACATTATCATAAAGCATATTGGTTTGAATAGGTTCTTCTTCTTTTTTTTGATAATATTTTTCAATGATTTTTACAGCTTTATCATCAAAAATAACATAGCACCTACCATCTTGTCTGCCGTCATAAGTAATACCTTTGATGCCGTATTCATTTAAAAGTTTGCTTACTTTTTCAGTTGAACCCAAAATATCATCAAGATAAATATATATATTTTTCCCAGTTGTATTTTTGTTTGAATTTGTAGCATTAAGAGAACCCAACATATTATATATACGTTGTAGTTTTCTATACTCTTTTTGCTTATCTTCTATTTCAATTTGTTGCTCAACGGTTCTTTTTTCAAAAGGATATGTTTCATTTTCTAGCTTATCAATTTCTCTATATTTATCTCTAATAGAAATTCTTAATGTATCTCTTTTTTCTGTAATATTTTTAGAATTATTTAAAATAACGCCAAATTCATCAAAAAATAAATCTTCTAGTGCTTCTTGCACTTTTTTAGATTGTTCAAATATTGTTTTATCTTCATCAAGCAATACATCATTTTCTGGAATATCAACTTTATATAGTTGACCTTCCGACATAACTAATTTTTCAGGTTCTAATTCTGTTACTAATTCTAGCTCTCTTTTTTTTCTTTTGATATAATTAGCATTGCCTTCTAAAGTTTCTTTTCTTTGAATATCTTTATTATCCTCTCCCCATTTTATTGCATATTGAATATCATCTTTAATTTCACTTATTGTTTCCTCTTTGCCTAGAGTTTCAATAAAAGATAGTGTATCTGCATCAATATCTTTAAATTTTGTATCTTCAATAGGAGTATTGTCATACTTATATTTAGTAAGTTTTTCATGACTAATCAAGCCTTTACGATAATTTTCTGAAACATTTTTATTACCTGCAAAATACAAACCCCAACCATGAGCTTGATTACCTTCACCTGTGCCAATAGCATCAAGTGAAAATTCATCAAACTTATGAGGTGAACCATGATAAACGGATTGATAATATTTGACATCTTCTAGCTTTTGTTGTAATTTCTGAATAAGACTTGCTGCCCCTTCCGAAATTAAATCGGAACTGGTCAACGGCAGGTCTTTTTTAGAACTTGCTCGATCGCCTTCTGAAATTAAATCAGAACTGCCCCAAAGCAAGTTTCTTATTTTTTCTGCATCAACTTTTAATAATCTTTTATCATTAAGAGCTTTATCAATAATAGGCTCATAATTTTGTCTAGAATGTATGCTTCTTATATCATTAAGAACAACACCTTTTCCTACTTTTTTATCTATTTCAAAAGCAACAAGAACATATTCCTCTTTGTCATTTTTCAAGTCAAGAATAGCAGAATATCTGTTATTTTCTTTCTTTTCATTTTCGTTTTGTTCAGCTTTTATAACTGCAATAGGATTTTTTAATGCTTCCCAAACTTTGCTTATAGTTTCTTTGCTTAGATTATGGTCTGCATTTTTATTATTTTGAGCTTTCTCGATAACTTTATATCCAATACTAATAGTATTATCAGGCAAACCTGCTTCAATTAATTTTGCAGGAGTTTTGCCAATTCTAAACAATTTTCTTTTTTCTTGTTGAGATAAATTTCCTGTAAGAACTTTATTAACAAATTTTTTGTATTCAAGATTATTTTTAACATCTTGTAATTGTTCTTGGTAATTAGTTCCAGCATTTTGATAATAAATATTAGGATTGCTTCTATCAAAAGTTCCTTCATTATCAACTGATTTTATTTGTTCCGGATTAAAAGGAATATAAAAATTCCCACCACCTTTACCTAAATCGCCGTAGCCATTTGTTATTACACCATCATAACCTGTTATAAGAGTTGTTGCTCTATTAGCAAACTCCGAATTAGCAGCATAAGCAATTTCACCTAGTATATCAGTATCTGTTTTATCTTCTGCATAAATCATGTATGCGGCTTCTTCAACAGCATCTTCAAAATTCATTGAATATGTATCAGCATAATTAGAAACAAAGCTATCCTTTAAATCCTCTTCATATTCCTCTGATTGTAATTCAGCAGCTTTTTGAATAATATTTTTAACATCTTCAAAACTTAAATAATGAGAATTGTGTCTTAATGGTTTTTGTATTGATAAATAACATTCCTTCACTTCACCATTTTGCTTTTTATACCCTGCTGCCGTATCTGCATCATCAGTAAAATAAAAGCCAACACCTTCAGCAGTTCCATTTGTTCCAATTTTATCATAGCTGAATGTATCAAATTGAGCATTCGTACCATGATAAACCACCAATGGCTCACCACTCTCATCAACAACTTTGCTATCACCAAACCACTTTTTAAAATATTTGCTATCCGTTCCTTTTTCTTCCCACTCTTTTTTTGCAGCAGAAATTTCAGCAGAATTATTTGTTCCTGCTGTATCAACACTTTGATAGTATTCCACTCCTTCTTGTCCTATATGTTCATCAATAGTTCCTGATAACTCTCTATTAATAGGATTGATGTCAATAGTAACGGTTCTGCCATTTTTATCTTCAATAGTTAAATCTTCATCATGTAATAAATTAAAAGCAGCATCTTCTTTCATTGTTCCTGTATATTGAACAATGAAATCTAAATCAGAAGTTTCTTTGTTCTTTCCTTTTGTGTAAGAACCATAAACTCTAATATCTTCAAAATTAAATTCTTCAGGACTAACATCAGCTTCTTGAAGAATATTTTCAATATCTGCTTTTACCATATCTGTTAAATCATCAGCAGACATATCAAAATTTTCTTTCAAATTTTTATCTATATCATACGATTGAAATAATTGCCCTGTTTGGTTATATGTTAATTCTTTAAGTTCTTTTGCAAAATCATCATATCCATCTTCATCAAGTTTCTTGATATAATGTTTCGCATTTTCAATATCTTCTTTACTCAAGTTACCATCACGAATTTTAGAGAGAATATCTATCTCATCCATCATTTGAGTTAAATATTGCTCATCAGAAAAATCATCAGGTAAATTATTTAATTCATCAAGCAGTTCTTCAATTCTTCCATCTGTCTGAATGTATCGACCATTTTCTTTTGCAGCTTCTTCTGCTTGTCTTTGTATTTCAGGCATTTCTTCTTCCATAATCTCACCAAGAGAAATACCTGTTGTTTCGCTCAATTTTTGCAATGGAGCAGCAAACAAAGCTGCAACCGTTTTTGCATCTTTTTCTTTTGCGAAAGTTTTATTATCAATAAATTTTTTTGTTAAATCATTTTCGATTTTTTTTGTAACTTCTTCATGGGCCGAATTTTCTGTATCATCTTCAATCGCTTTTTTAAGTTCACTTCTAATTTCCATTTCAGACATATTTTGCAAAATATCATCTTGTAAATCTTTATCCACATTATGAGCAGACCAAATACTTCTCAATTTTTGTTCAGCCAAAGATTGAGAACCTTTTATTTTAATTAATCCCTGATCCAAATAGAACTGTTCAGGCGATTGAATATATTTATTTGCTCTTTCAGTTAATTTTTTAACATCTTTTTCATACTGTTTTTTCTTCCAAGTATCAGCAACTTTTGAATGTGTTCCTGCTACAAGATGTCCTGCTCCACCAACTGCAGCAAAAGATAATGCTTCTTGCCCCCATTGAGAAGGATTATTTGCATACAAAACATTGTTCATAAAACCGTCAAAATTATATTCATCAAGCCCATTTATACCGAAAACTTGATTTAAAAAACGGTTAAGAACTTCTTCCCCCATTTCTTCTATAACACCGTCATAACCATATTTTTTAAGAGCTTCTGTTGCTGCCATTCCGTAACGACTAGAAACAAGTTTTTCAAATTCAGTAAAAAACTTTTTCGGCAATAATTTTTGAACCGGTTTGGCAAAATAACTAGCAACTGGTGAAAAAGTCCATCCTGCAGTTTCTGTTAATGCTTCAAATGTACTTTCCCCAAGAGCTTTCATAACAGATAATGCAGGATGTTCAGAAGATGTAAAAACAGTATCACCTAAATCTGTAACATAAACTCCTGATGAAATTTGTCTATCAGCAATACTACCTGCAAACGTATGTGGCATTTTAGTTAAACCAAATTTTGTTGATGTTACAACAGCAGAAGGCAATGCTTTTGCCGTTTCTTTCAAACCCTCTTTTAAGCCTACATTAGCAAGAGCTTTTGCTCCTGTTGTTTTCACTAATGTATCTTTATAAATTTTCTTTGCAGCAGATAAAGGAACAGTTGTTTTTATTGCAGCAGGAGCCGCAGATTTTAATGCAGCTTTCTTTAATTCAGCTTCAACAGCTTTTCTTGCTGCTTTTTTAGCTCCAATAGTAGATAATGTTTTACTTAATGAAGCTAAACCAACACCTTCACCTGATGCAGCTAGACCAATACCAAATTCTTCAAGATAAGGAATTGTAGCAAGAATAGCATTAATAGTTCCACCACCAAACGTAAAGCCACGAACTTCAAGCTCTTTCATATCTCTCAAATAATCCACAAGTTTTTCTTCTTGATCTGGAGTAAGAGTTTCACCGTTTTTAGCTCTATTTAAAAGTACAGAAGCAGTTATTGCATCTGCTGCATCTCTTGTTGTGTTTACATAAGGTGCAAAAGAAGCCCATTTATGATTTTTTTCCCATGCTTCTGCAATTCCCATGCCACCTTTATTTTTCCATTCAGCAATTTCATCAGGAGATGCAACATTTAATTTTCTAAACCATTCAGGAGTTTGATATGCTTCTTCATATTCTTGTTTTAAAAATTCAGGCATATCAGGTATATCTTTTAATGCTTGCTGATTTATATTTTTAGAAACTTTACCTTTTAATGTATTTTTCTTCTGTTGTTCTTCAATATAAATATCGTTCGGAGCTTTAACATATTCATCCATATTTTCATTAAAATTAGCATCTCTTAATGAATAGCTGCTAAAAATAGGATTGCTTTTTGTATCAGGTACTGTATTAAACATAAAATTTTCTTCCTTATTTGCTACCTTTTGTGCGTGAGCCGAGTGTGAAATTAATGGCTTGCGTGGAGCAAGGCATTAATGTAACCGTTTGATATTCTGTGTAAATTTTAATTTACTCAAGAACCGTTTATTTTCCTTGTTGAGAACCACCATATCTTGTATCGAAAGATATATCTATATGATTAACGTGGTTCATATTTTCTTTCGGATGCGCTTTTTTATAATTCACATCATAATTTCTCAAATCTCTTATTTTAGGATTAGGTGGACTGTTGTATCTTTTTAATAAAACTGGATCTGATGTTCCAATAGATGCAACAGCAGGTTCACTTAAAAATTTTTCAAACACTTTCTGCCTTTGTGCAACATTCAAGTTTGCCATCCCTACATCACATTTTCTACCATGTCCATGACCACCTGCATCACCTGCTCTATATCTTGATGTTACTTGCAGAGGAATGCCAAGCTCTCTTGAAAGTTGTGGTATTCTTTTATCTGCATAATATGTAAGAACTTTTGTTTCCCCTCTTTTGGGAGTGATTGCAGATATATTTTTATAAATACCCTGTGCTTGATTTAATTTCCCCATATCTCTTTGTTTCCAGTTGTTTTCAATGGTGTTATATGACCTTTTCGCCATTTCATAAATTTCTTCCGGCTTCGGCTCTCTTTTATTTTGACCTTTAAATAACATATATTCTCTAGCCATCAAATCATAAACTTCACCATGTTTTTTTGCTCGAGCAAACAATTCTTTTGTTTCATCAATATTTTTGTTAGTAGCAGTTTCATCTTTGTAATTAAACCCTGCCATAATAGCATCAAGTTGTTTTGTATCTTTAAAGTTAAATGCTTCACCCTGCATTCTCTCAACCTTAGAAAGAAATCTAACAACTTCATCTTTGTATTCATTCATCTTTAAACCATTAGAAGTTTGTGGATTAAAACCTGTTAAATCACCAATAGCTTTTCTCATTTCAACTTCAGGAGTATATTCATTTGAACCTGCTTTTCTTTGCATTTCAACAATTTTGTTATATTGTTCTTTCGTCAAATTATAATTTGCAGGATTAATCTTTTTAAAATCTTCATTGTTGTATGCTGCCATATCAAGCAAAATATTGTAATCAGCCCAGTTATTACCAACACCTTCAAGTTCTTGCATAGCCTTTAGGTTTTTATATATCTTTTCCTTTTGTTCCAATGACATATTTGAAGTATTTACTTCACGCATTATTGACGATACATCGCCGCCATTTTCGTAAGCAGAAAAAACTCTCTGCATAATATCATTACTGATTTTTGCATCATTTTCTTTTTGAATAGTTTCTTTGTGTCTTAAATAACGATTATATTCATTTTCTGTTGCGTTACGTTCTTCAATGTTAGCAATTCCATCAATATATTTGTATGCTTCTTCCGGAGTTTTATCAACTAATGTTGCTGCAACTGCTCTTGCTTTATAATCAACTTCTTGAGAATGTATGCTTCTTTGATATTGATTTCTAACTTCAGGAGTAAAACTATCTTTGTGTTTGTTAAAATATTCTGTTGCTTTCAAAGAGCCTTCTGCTAAATAAGCATCAAGAATTTTTGCATGATAATTTCCTTCAAATTCTTTTTTCTTAATTGCATAAGTTTCAGGGTCTTTATCCCAACCTTTTATAAGTGCATAGTTATCAAGAATTGTAAAACCATCTTTTTTATATTTTTCTAAATCAGCAGGATTGTTTCTACCGTTAATAGCTTTATTAAACACATTAGTCAAAGCATCTGTATATACACTATCTTGCCATTTATCGCTTTCTTCTTTATCATGAGCTTCTGAATATTTTTCTAAATTTATTCTTTTTCTAGCAGCAACATCTCTTACGGTTGCAGCTTGTTCACCCCACAATCCAGCTTTTGAAATTAATTCATCCGAATACTTATCATAGCCATCCATTATTTCAGGTGATTTACCCATAGCATCTTTACCTGTTTTATATAGATAACCATTATCTTTATCGTTCAAAGTATCATTTACATACTTATCAAGCATATTGCTAATTTCAAGCACTTTTGTTCGGTCGTATTGGTCTTTCAAACGTAAAACTCCATGACCCGCATTTCCAAGTGCATCACTAGCTTCTCTCATAGCTTGAGCCGTACCAACACCAAATGCAACTGGATTAGCATTATCTTTTATATATCCAAGTGGAGTATTTTGAGGAGTTACACTTCTGTTATATTGTGGTATTCTTGCCATCTTTTCTACCTTTCTTATTGAATGTTAAACACATCCAAGACCTCTTGTTTCTCTAACCCTGTAAAAAAATTCAAAACCATCAGGAACATCTAACCCATCAGGTTTAGGATTATTAAATTTATATCCAATTTTTTTTAGCCATCTTTTTGCAAATTTATTTTCAGAATATAAAATATTGCAAGTAAGCCAATATTTTTCATCTATTTCTTCAAAGGCTTTTATTATATGCCTTAATAAGCAATGCTTATTTTTTTCTATTTCCGGAGTTGATAAAAGCCAAACAACACCAACACCTTTTTCATTTGTATCTGTATATCCACCAACACAAACTGGAGTATTGTCAGATTTTTTACAACCCAAATAAGTTCTAGTATTAGTATTCATTATTTCATTAAGAATAATTTCTTTAAAATTTTTACCTTTTTGAGTTTCTGCTTCATGTTGATCTTCAACTCTTAAATGCTCAAGAATATACAGAATATCATTTTTATTTTTTTCTTTTTCATACACCTGATTATTCCCCTGATAATTTTGGTTTTACAACCGTAGCTTTTGGTTTTGTGCATTTATTTTTAGTTTTAATAATTAATTTTGTTGCTTTACTTTTCATAATCACCTCATTGAACATCTGAAATATCTTCAAGACTAAACATTGCACTCAAAGAAAGAATTGTTAAAGGCAACGGATTATTTTGCATTACAATAATTGTTGCATTTGTCGTTGGTGAATTAATCGGAGTTGCAGAAGTATTAATTGAAAATAATTTATTACTATCATTTACACTTTCAATACTTCTATCCGTTTCAACATATTGCCCTTCTGAACCACCAATAAAAAATTCTTCTCTTGAGTTTGAAATATTTACACAAACATTATTAATAATTTTCTTCAAACCTTGAGTATTTTCACCTTCAATATTTAAAGTTTCAAGTTTAAATTCAAAAGGAAGTCCAATAGTTATTTCTTTAACTGGAAATGGCAGTTGAACTTTACCCTCATCAGTAACAAATAAATCATCAATAACACCACCGTTAGATAGTGCAATAACCTTTTTGCCTGCTAAATGAGATAAACCTGAAAGCAAACTAACTTCATGATTGAATTTTGCACTCAAGCCTGCATCAACAAAAAAGCCTTCTTGAACTTTTTTAATAATTCTTTTTTTTGTTCGTTCAATATATCTTTTTAAAGTTCCACCTATTGTTACATTATTTTCAGAAGAATTTAATACATTAATTTTTCCCACAAAATTTTGAAGCTCAATATCAGAATAAACATCAGCTCCAAGCTCAAAAGGTTTTGCAGAATAATATGTAGTTCCGGAACAATCATAAGAATATGTCATTGTTCCATCAGAATTTTCTACACTATCAACAAATTCATAGCTTCCCTGATAAGCAGGTTTTATATATCTTCTAATAACAAAATATGCTACATCTTCTTGACCTTCACGAATTGCAGCAACACTTTCAAAAAAGCCATCTGTTACAATTCTAGTCCAACCACAAATTTTTTGAGTTTTGTTATATGTTAAACAAGCACAAGTTCCATCAGAGAATACAATCCAAATCAATCTGTAAGGCTCTTTTGCGTAAGCCATATATTTTACAGTTTTTCCTTCAAATAAATGACTTGCGAATAAAGATAATTCAGCACCATTATAACTATCAGAAAGATAATCATATCCCAAATCACGAAGCACAGAACCACCTGATTGAACAAAAATTATCATATTCCCTGAAATTATCGGCTGAACATGAGATGCACCATAATTTGATTGAACAGTTGCAACTGGTGAAGGATTGGCTTCAAAAACACCATCCGAACCATTTATTCTGTATTCTGTATTTGATGTTAATGCAATTAAATGATTAAGTCCTACAAGATGTCTGATTTCATTAACCTCTCTATCAGCAAGAGTTTGTGTAATTGCATCAGATGCAATCAATGGCCTTGAAATATTAAAATTGTTTGAAGTTGCAAGCTGTGAAGCCCAAAATGTTTGAGGATTATCTTTACTACTTGCATAAACTTTTCTTTGTTGAAAATAAGTTGCACAAGTAGGATTATTGCCTTCTTCAAAAGGATTTTCAAATATAGGAGCAGCTTCTTTTAAATCAGGTTCAATATTATCATCAACAAAACTTGTACCTTCTGCTGTTCCGACATATCCATAAATACCGTTTACATTTCTATAAACATTATATTCTGCTGCTCCCTCAACGGCATTCCAAGTTATTGTCATATATTCGCCTGAAAGCCAATTAGCTTCTCTGTGTCCTGTTGCAGATGCAACTGCTGAACGAACACTTTCTTCTAATGTTTCTTTATCTACTGCCGTAACAAGATAGCTATAAGTTCTTGTGTAGCTGTCCGTTTTCCCAGTCCATACGGCTTTTATGTTAGTCGGAGCTGCAATACATGGTTCAATAATAATTTCTTTTAATTCCCAATTATCATGATCGTATCTGATAAGCTCACGAGGAGTATAATCAATATGTGTAATAGTTAATACATCAGCAGATTGAACAATTTTTAAATTAGCTAAATCTTCCTTTTTGTACGGAGTTTCAATTTCTACAATTTGCCCTCTCTTGCTTTCATCTTTATATTCATCAGAATAAACAATATAACCACCATCTTGAATAAATCTAAAATACATATCGCCTGCTTCAATTATGTATGTTTGTTCAGAATTAAAACTGAATGGAATATTCCGAGTTTCTTTAGTGCTATCTTTAACTTCACCGATAAATTCAAATCCTGAACGATTTGAAACACAACCCTCTTGATGTATAAAACCATTTTTAATTTCTTTAGATCCGAGAGAATATTGTTCAATTTCTGTTCTCATATAAAGAGCAGGAGCTAATTCGCCCCTAGAAAAACTTGTTTGAGTTAATCTTGTTCCTGCCATCTTTCACCTTTCTTCCAAGTTTGTATTAAATTCTACAAGCTGAAATTATTTACCCCTCCTACCTTACGTCATAATATTGAGAATTATCTTCATCATCAGCTGCACCTTCTTGTGCATTAAGTTGTTTTGCTTTGCTTAATCGCCATTCGTATTTTTGTAAACAAGAGTCTGCTTTTTTCTGTTGTCCTGTTATGCTTTCACCTGTTAGTGCTGCTAAATAATAAGAAAGAGCAAACACAAATTCAGGTTCAAATAAAACTTCTTTTTCAACTCTTTTTGTATAACGCAATCTAGCACATTCAACTTCTGCCAAAAATGATTTTTCCCCAATAGAGTTGATATAAGGTTCAAATTTTCTTTCATCACCTTTTACCGTATCAATGATTGCCCTACCTGCAATGCAATCATTAGGACAATCATAAACATAAGGAAATCTAGGATTAGGTGATTTTTCTGTTGATAAAGTTAAATCTTTATAAGCATTTGCAAACCCCCAATCAAAAGCCTTTAAAACTTCATCTCTTGCCGTTTCATAAAAATTATTCAAAATAATTGCTTTGCTATCTTTATTCATACTGTTAGTAGAAATAGAAGCCGTTATACCAAGATGATTTAGAGCCATATTAAATATGCCAACTTTAGAATATGCCATTTTATTTTTCCTTATATTTATGAAAAGGTTATATTATCGCCTTTTGTACCACCACTAAGTTTATTCTTTGTTTTAATAGAAGAAGTACCACCCCCACCAAAACCAAGCCATTTAGAAGAAACGTCAGTTAGTTTTGCAACACCGTTCAAACCAGTTTGAGCTGCATTTATCATTCCAGTTTTATATGCGTTTTTACCTGCAATAACATCCATATTCGCTTCATTATTGAAATTATTTGCTTGTTGTTCGTAGGCTTGTGCTTTTCGTTCATAATTTGTTTGAATTTGTAGAGCATCAAGTTCACCCATTGCAGCAGTATCTTCAATAATATCTAGCGAAGTTCCCTGTGTTATATCCATACCGTTTGCAGCCATTGCAGCTTGTTGACTGCCTACTGCTTGCATTGTTTTCATTCGTTGCAAACGAGCTTCTTCAATACCAGTTTGTCTTTCATTTGCTGCATTTTTGTTTGCAATTTTTGCATTTTCATTTGCAACTTGAGCCTGATAATTATACATAGCTTGTTGCGATTTCCCCTGCTGAACAGAGGAAACCGTACCAAGAACTGTTGAAGCAATCGTTGCAACAGCACCAACTGCAAGCATTGTATTTGCAACTGCAGCACTTATTGCAATACCTGCAACTGTAACTGTTGATGTAATAATGCACATAATTTTTTCCTATTCTTTACCCAATAATTTTTTTAATTCTGCAATCTGTTCAACGATTGTTTTAGTGTCTGCCCCCTCAAGCATAATATTTTTTTCAACTGCTTCATCTAAAAGAGCATCATATTCTGCCATAAGTTCAGCTTCCGTTTTTTCTTCAGGAGCTTTACCTACATTTGTATCTGTTTCACCTTCTTTAGAAGTTTCATCTGTACCTACACCAGTTTCACCTTCTTGTGGAATTTCATGAACTCCACCATCACCTGCAACAATAACTTCCTCTGTTTTTGTTACATTATCGGTTTGAGGTTCAGAAGCAGAACCTGCTTTACCATTGGCATTATCTGCATCCTTTTGCTCATTTGATTTTTTAGAAGTTTCTTCTCCGTTTAATAAAGTTGCCCATGAAGGAACTTTTTCACCTTTGTAATTTTTAATAATTTCATTCGGCTGAACTAATCCACCATTATAAAAAGCAACTTTTTTAACTTTAAGAGTTAGTTTTTTCATTATTAGCTTCTTCCTTTCTATCAGAACCGTATAAAATTTCTGCGGCACTTTTAATTGCTTTACTTTGTTTTTCAAGTTCAGGAGCTACAAAAGACATAAGCTCTTTATCCTGCTTGATTTCTTCTGCTCTAATCAATGTTCTAACAGCATCTTTTATTTCCCATTCATCATATTTTGGTTTTTTAGGTTCTTGAGAAACATTGATTTTAATTTCATTATTATCTTCCATTTTCGTTTCCTTAAATTTCAAAAACTGCTATAAAATGGATGCAGATTTTTACACCTGCATCCACAAATCAATTACATATTTTGATATGAATTATCAACAGCATCAACAATTCCTGCTGTAATTTTGCCGGTTGTAGGAGCTGTACCAGTAACTGTGTAGTACAATCTCATAAAACCTTCATTTCCTGCCGGAACTGATTTAATAGGAAATTTTTTACCTGCCTTCAAATCAGCAAGAAGCAATGTTGCTTCAACTAATGTTTTAGCACTTGAAAAGGCTTCATTATCATCAGTTTGTACACCGACTTTCAAAGAAGTTAAGTTATCAAAATCTTCAACAACTTGTATTAGCAAAGGAATATCTTTGCCAAAAGCAATTTCATTTAACTTACCATTGCTTTTTGACATTTCAATAACATTTGTAGATGCAGCATTTGCTGTAATTGCTTGTGCATCTGAAAATATCGCTTGACTATCTAATCTCATAATTTTATTTCCTTTCGATTTCTTGTAATATCAAAATGAGCATTTTGCGAACTGTGAGCAGAGGATGAAAGGCGAAAGCCGTATCCGTTTATTGCGAACAGTTCAAGATAGAGAAAATGCTCAAAACTCTTATCGACAACAGTTAAGACTATTGAACTCTTGCTTCTGTATTAAGAATTTCAGAACAAGATTTAATAGGAATGCCCAAGAATTTAACAATAGGCTTTCCACCTACTTCATCAAGAGTTAAGTTTCTATTTGCTTTATCAAGTGCTTGTTTATGCAATGCAGTTCTAATTTCTTTGTTTGCGTAAATTACAGTCTTACCATTGACAGCATGTTCTTCAATTCTGTAATAAGCATCAATCATCAAATCAATTAATTTTGCAGCATTTGAAGTTTTTAAATCAGAAACATCAATATTAGCAATACGAGCTGATGAACGATAATTTCTTACACAAAGACCTAAATCCCAAGAAAAATAATCTCTGTATGCTTCATAGTTTCTACCCTGTGCATCTTGAACCGTTACTTGACCTTTATCTTCTCTTTGAAGTCCTGCTTTAGAACCTTTTGGATAAATAAGGTGAGTGTGTCTATCACCCCAAGTTACAAAGTAGATGGAAGTATTATCATCTCCTGTACCACCACCATCAATTACCTGATAACCTAATTCGCCATCAACATTTGAAATTTTGTTGTAACGAGTTGCTAAACCATCAAATGCAGAAGCATTTTTATCTTTGCAACCATAGAAGATATTTGTTTTTGCAGTTTTATTCATACCCTGAATGTGAGCTTCTGCTTCATTTAATCTGAATTGAGCTGTATTTCCGTTAATATCTGCCAATTTTTTATCAACTTCTGAATAATCATCAAGCATTGAAGTAGTATCTGTTACAGGAGTATAATCACCTTTTTGACATTCTACGCCTTGATAGAATTGTCTGAATTGAGGAGCAGGTAAACCATTTCTTACAGTTGTTTTGTGATGAGTTCCTTCATTACATTCAACTGCAATCGCATCTTCCAAAATCGCATTTGATGTTACAAACAAATCAATAATTGCTGCTGTAACTTTACCATCACCTTCCATTTGTGAATACATGTCTTTCAATGTTAAAAAGTTTTTTCCGATTGTTGCCATAATCATTTTCCCTTTCAAAATTTTACTAATACTTTTTTATTACCATTGTTTTTAATTAGTTCGCACCATATAAAACACTTGCGACATCTGTTGAACCTGATGGAGTTTTTGTTTGATAAATTTTATCATCACCAACAAGTTCACCAAGTTTATGAAACATCTTGATAATTGCAGGGTGGTAATTAAGCCCTGTATCAGCAAGAGCAGCTTTTACATCATCAGTTGCAAAAGCCGTATAGCCTTTATCGGCTACATCAAGATATGCGTTCATTTTTGTTTTATCGCCACCACCAAGTTCTGCATCTGTATTCATAGCTTGTTTGAATTGAGCCACTTTAGCTTGTTGATATTGCTTTATCATATTAGGCAATTCTGCCCCCTGTTTTTGAGCAAGTCTAATACCAAACTCCATGTACTTATTCGCTTGAGCTTGCGACAAATTAGTTTCCTTGTTAAGTGCATCAAACTCTTTGAGCATATCTTTGTCATATTCAAATTCATCAGGAAGTTTAACATCTTTGTAATCGTAAACTTCAGGAGCACCGTAAATACCTTTATCATCAGTATTTTTATTTTCTTTTCCATCTGTTCCTTCTGCAGATTTACCTTTTTCAGCATCATCACCATCTGCATTTGAACCGTCATTATTTTGTCCTAATCCTGCATTAAGATTTTCTTCACCTTCTGCACCTGCATTTTGAGCACCGTCATTAACATTACCTTCTTGACCTGCTCCGGTATTCAAGTTTTCATTTCCTAATTGTTCATTGTTTTCTGCCATTTGTCGTTACTCCTTCTTTCTTGTATTTCTGTATATTTCTTAAAATTATTTTGTCTTATGAGTTCAAGAATAAATTCACCCTGCTCTCTTTTTATGACCTTTTCTATATTCTGTAATTTGCCATCAGAGAATTGAATTTTTGTTGTGAAAGTTCCAAATTCTTCAAGTAAAAAATAGATAAAATCTAATCCATCAGATGAATTTGCAACATTTATAATCATGTTTTCTATATCTTTATCACTTGCCATTAACCCATTCCTAACCTTTTCAATAATTCAGCACCATAACTATCGCTACCACCTATGTTTTTAATCATTTCAGAACCTGCTTGCAGTTGCTGCATTTGTTCTGCTTGAGCTTGTTTTTCTGCTTGTTGCTGTCTAAGAGCTTCAAGTTCTTCATTAGGAGCAATCTGATTAGGGTCGATATTAGCGAAATCTGCATAATCATCAATCATTTTTTCGCCCTTAATTTTTTTAATAAGAACTGGATCTACGGCTTGAGCCATATTGGCAGTAAATGTAATAAATCTTTCCATTGAAGAAATATTTTGAGCCTTCATTGCTTGAGCAAGAGTTGAAATAAATTCAATTTCAATTTCTTCACCTTCTAATTCTTGAGGAACTTCAGGAAGAATACCTGCTTCCATTTCTGTATAAAACAACCAATCAAGAATTTGTTTTAATGCAGTATGAATTTGTTCTAATAATGGTGAAAGAAGCACAAGTTTTTCTTCTTTCAATTCATTAACTTCCGTTGCAGTTCTGCCACGTTCAGCAGTATTCAAAATCATTGCAAACAAATCATTATAAAAAATTGATTTTATATTTTCTCTAAGTTCTGCAATAATATTTTTCAATTCCAATACTTGAGGATTAACTTCATGTATTGGTCTTATTCCTGCCCCATTATCACCATCTTCATTAAAGAAGCCTGGATTATCAGAAAGTCTTTTATTTTTCAAACTTGCTGAACCCTGATAAGCAGGTGAAACCATTTTTTTAACAGCTTTACCAAGTTCTTTAATCATTGACATAAGTTGTTTTGCATCAGGTAAAGCATAAATACCACAACCTTTTGATGGGTACGCATCTTCACCATTGCAACTTGCTTCAAAAACAACATAAGGAAATTTATCAAAACCTGCTTTTTTCAAGAATGATGTAGTTCCATTGCCAACTTCATAAGTAACAGATATAAATTTCTTTTGAGCTGATATAGGTGAACCTTCTTTGTATTCCCTATTAGGCTCTACAAAATGAACGATTTCAAACATATCATTAGGTCTAGCTTTATAAACTTGTTGAACTGCATCAGAACAATTTTCTAATCCGTATCTTTCAACAAGATTTTTTGCACTTTCCATATAGTTACGACAAACAGTATCAACAACACCTCTGCCATCTTTTGAATAGTAGTACGAACCGATTGGCAGAACTTTGAAATTTGCAACATTTTCATAATCTTTTTCCATTGCCATACAAGAAAAAAGAAATACTCCAAGTTGCTCATAGACTTCCGGAAGAAGCTGATAAAAATTTGATGCGTACAAAATTTTTCTTGATAATTCTGCTTGATTAGAACACCAAAGTTTAGCAGCATAACTCATTTTATTTTTCTTGTTATCTCTGTTCATTATGCCAGTTTTAAACCATCTTCTAGTCGGTGAAGTTGCACCAGTCATCATACCTGATGCAAAGTTTCTAACAGCAATAAATGTCGTACTATCAAGAATTTTCTTGCTTTTTACATGAGGTTTATTGATATTTCTAGCAATAAATCTTACTGCATTAGGAGCAAAATAATCAGCCAAATCTTGCAAATCAGGTTTAATCTGATCGAAAATATTTTTTAATTCTGCTCTTCTTTGTTCAAAATACTTTTTATCGTACTTTACATTTTCCATTATTCATTCCTTATTTTCGGTATTATTACCAATAGGCTGATATGTAACTTCAAAACCAATTTGTAAATTTGCCAATATCAGCCGTCAATATATCTACGTGCGTAGCACTATTCACCTAATAATTCTTTTTTCTGTGTTGTTGCAGTATCACCTAAACCTCTTGCAGAAGTTTTTGTATCACGACCTGCAAGAGCAGCAGTTTTGTTTCTTGTATTTGTTGATGCTTTTGAAACACTTGCATCAGCATAAGTTGGAGCTGCAACATCTTCTTTTGTAGAACTGTTTACACTCGGCATTTTAGGAGTTGAACACATTTTATATTTCCCCTTTCTTTATTTGTTCACTAATCAAACGGATTAAAGTCTGAATTGATATAAGAAGATGAACTCTTTTGCATCTTTGCAGTAAATAGATGAGAATGATATGTAATTGCATAAATTGCCATCATTAAGGTATCTGCAAAGTCAGGACTTTCAGCCTGTTCTTTTCTTATTTCTTTTTTGTTTTGAATAAAATTTAATCCGTTAGGTTTAAAATCTCTTTTAATATATTCAAGCTGCCTAATTGTATTTTCACAACGCAACTTCAACCAACCATTATCAATAAATTCTTTTACTGCAATATAACCATCTGCTCTTGCATTTCCACAAGCCAAATTCTTTGCAGAACCTGCTCCTCTAAAACCTATCGCATCATCAATAGATTTTTTAACACTCACCCAAATCGGATAACCAAGTCCATCAGCATCAATGATTAAAATATCAGGTTTCCAAATACTATAAAAATTAACTATCTTACCTTTTGTAATATCAGTATCAGGTTCAGCCCAAGTAACAGTTTGAGTTTCTTCCCAAGATGTCATGGTCTTTTGCTCTAATAATTTTGCTACACATAAATCACCACCTGATGCAGACAAGTCCACAGCCATCACTTTATTTTCAGGATGATTTTCTTTATTAAATACAATATCAACTGCATACTGAACTTTATCTGATGATAAAAGATAATCGCTTGCTTGAGCCAACGGATAACCAAGCCAAATATGTTCATAATCTTTTATATTTTTTGCTTTCTGAACTTCTGCTTCATGTTTCATTGCTTCATTCAGAAACGGATTATCAAAGTAGTTGATATTTATATGTAAACAATCTTCACGACCAACACAGAATTTATAAACTGCATCATTCCGAACAAATCTGTTCATTGTGAAAATTATTTTAGCATTTGTTTTTCTGATAATTGTAGGAACAACAATATCAAGTGTAGGTTTTGTAATTGCTTGAGCTTCATCAATCCAAAGAATATCAACATCATCAAGACCTTTAATTGATACTGAACCTTGTTCTCTAAATCCCTGAAAGAAAATTCTTGAACCAGTTTTTCTATGAACAAGTTCTTTATCGGATATTTTCCAATCAAGATTATTTTTGTTTACTAAACCATCAAAAACAGATTTTACTGAATTTTCGATAGACTTCTGAATTTCACGACCACAGCAGACTTTGATTTTTCTTTTTTCACCGATATATAAAATCCATCTTGCAATAACTTGTGTTTTTCCTGAACCTCTGCCACCTTCAAGAAGAAAGTACAAATATTTGTTAAATTCAGTTATTACAGGATAAAGTTTTGGTGGACATTGAAGCATAGCAGGAACAACAAGAGAATTATTGTTGCTAACTATTTTCTTCATTGACTACTTCCTCACCGATATTTAAAACAAGTTCTTCACCATTCACAAAAACAGAAGGCATTTGAGTTACATTGCCTGAATGAATAATCTGATCTTTTAGCAAACCACAAACTTTTGCTTTGTTTTCATCAGCCTTTATCGCAGCAGCAACATTGGGATTGCCCTGTTTATCTTTACATTCAAGAGCAATTAGTTTCAATTCCTCACAATCATTAAAATAATCAACTGCCGTATAATTTAATTTTTCTTGAACAACTTTTGCAGTATTTTGTCTGTAATACTCTAACCATAGGGTTATCTTAGGGTTTTTGAAGAATTTACTAGCTTCAACATATATTGATGCTGCTTTCATATTGGAACAATTATAAGCATAACGATATGCTTCACTCTTTTTATAACCATTAGTGAAGTATTGTTTTATGCAGCAATGCTCTTTTTCTGTTAATTTTGGTAAATCTTCTGGTCTAATTTCTGTCATGTAAGCACCCAAAATAAAGTGATTATCAGCATTGAATTAATTAAATACCGATAACCAATGAAATTAATTAAACTATCCGAGTTTTAATTTAGAGTTTTAATTTCTTTGACAAGTTCAGAGTTTCCAAAATTATCACTTCTGTACTGTCTAATTGCAACTACTTCACCTTTTTTGTTGCGTACTTCCCTGTTATCTCCATAAGTCCAACCAAACGGTTTTCCTTTTTTGCTATAAATTAATTCTTGCCTAGTGTATAAAACACGCTTTCTTTCATTTTGAATAATCTTTTCAGCTCTCAAACCTGATTGCGTATCTACATACACTTTGAAATCTATTTTTCTTTTCTCAATAAGACTAACAACAGTTTTACCTTTTGGAGTTCTGCCTAATAGCAATTTTCTTTCATTGAAATCTTTTGTATCTTCTAAAAACCAAATATCAAAAGGTCGTATTTCAATATTGGAAAATTTTATTCTATTCATCAAAACCCTCTTAAAACTGCATAGTTAATCTTATTTCACCAATTACTACTCGTTATGTTTATGCTTCCCAGCTCAATGTCCCCATTGAAAAACATACATTTCATAATCTGTTTTCAAATCTAAACGAAGTTTTTCAAAATGTAAATATTTTTAAATTGATTTAATTTAATTTAATTGATTAAAAATTTAGTAGCAAAATCAACTCCCACACAACTTTTCAGCAAGTTTACATTTTTTAATATTTAATTTTAAATACTTGACAAATTTTCAACAATCATTTTATTTTATAAGCTGATGGCAAACTATTCTAAAAGTAAAATCAGCAAGTCTAAAACCACACTAAAAGAAAAAAATAAAAAAATATTTTCCTGTTTCTCTCAGCTATAAAAAATACGATTAGTATTTTTTATATTTAATTTTATTTACTTTACTTTTATTTAATTTAATTGCATAGCGAACGCAAAACAAACGCAATGCGTTGTCTTAGAATTATTTTTGCTTTTGCAATGCAAACGCATAAAATTGTTATTTGCGAATGTAAACAAAAAAATATGCAATCGCAATGCGAACGCATAACGAACGCAAAGCAACTGCATATTTTTTGATTATGCTATTGCATATTAAAATTTTTGAATATAGCCGTTGTTATTATAATAAGTAGCTCCGGTTTGGTTATTATAAATCATATTATTATTTCTTGTATATGAAGAACCATCAGAACCATAAACATTTCTATCTTTAACTGTATAGGTAGTATAGTTATTCATTGATTGATAAGTGTTGCTATTAACTTTGTTGTAATAATCAGAATTACTTGAATAGTTATTGTAATAATAGTTATCAGCATTAGCACTTAACGCAAAAAATAACAAACTTGTTAGTATCAATATACATTTTCTCATATTTATATTATTCCTCATTTTTAAAATTTTTCAACCCCTGCTGCAACATTTCTTCATGGTTATCCACCAATATCATACTCATTATTAAATTTAATTAAATCTTTTTCGCTAGGAATATCTTGTTCATATAATTTTTGTTCCAAATGCTTTAACCTTGCTTTGTACTCAATAGGTGTTTCTATGTGCACCCAAACTGGATTGAGCATATTGCTAGTTTCTTTATTATCAAAAGTGCCAATACTAATAGATATTTTAAACAAAAAGAATGCAATAATGCTTAGAATAACTAGCAGTAAAATTTTAAATACAACATTGAAAAATCTCATGATATTCCCTTCTGTTTGCAACCTTTTAATATATAGAAAGGAGCAAACAATGCCTAAAACAGATCTTCAAAAAATCTTGTTTGCACTCAAAGTTGTTTTTGGTGAACAAGAAGCAAGAAGAATTTTCATCAAACTAGCACACATATTATTTGATTAAACCTTCTTCACGCAAAATTTTTCTTACCTCAAGAGCAAGTTCATCTTTGACTTGTTCAAATTCAGGTGCATTAAATGCGTTACCCTTACCAACAAGCAGATAATTTATATTAATATCAAATGTTAGTATCAGTTTACATAAAACATCTTGCGAGAAATTATTATTGTCAGCTTCTACTGCTGCTATTGCAGCTCTTGACAAGCCTATTTGTTTGCCAAATTCCTCTTGTGATAGCCTTAATTCTTTACGAATTTTTTTTAATCTGTTGCCTTGAGTTGTCATAGTTTCTACTCCGTTTGTATGAAGTTTTGTAAACAATGTATATTCCTACTTGACATTTTGTTAGTTAGAATATACAATCCTAGATATAAATTAAATTAAATTAACTTAATTTAACTATAACATAAAAAAACGCAAAAACGGCAGAATTTGCCTGTTTAATTGTGTTGATTTTTTATGCAAAGAAAGGAGCAGTATGGCTGTAAAATCAACTAGAAAAGAGTTGGTATCAATCGGATTAAACCCACAAGATGCAGATGTACTACGAAAATATGCAGAAGCACAATGCAGATCTTTATCCGAAGTTATCAGAATGATTGTCCGAGAGTTTATCAATCAGGGTAAGCTACACCAACGATACCAAAATAAATAAAAAGAAAGAGAGTTTTAAGAATGAGTTCAAATGTTATTACACCTATTCAATTCAAAAAAAATGAAACTACCAAAAAAGTTCAAAATGTAAAATTACTACCAAATCTATTTACTAATTTGTTGAAACAAAGCAAAGCAAAACAAAACGAATTAAAGCAAAAAAAAATAGATTTTTTAACAAAAGAAGCATACAGATATTTTTACGATTTATTAGAAATTCCAAAATTAGCAGATGTTGATTTACCTGAATTTCTTTATGAAAAACAAAGAAGGCAACTTGCTTATGACTATGCACACAAAGCATTAGTTGATGTTATTGCAGATGGCAGATTAAATGAATGCTACACAAAAAGAATGAAAGAAATGCGAAATTTGCGTAGAGTGATGAGCAAAGCTCAAACTCGAAAGAGCAAAAATTGCACGAGCGACAACGCAGTGAAGCGAGTAGAAAATTTTTGTGAAGCAAATTTAAAGACAAAAAGCAGAGGATAGGATGAAAGCATCTAAACCATATTTTTCACACGATATAGCAACAAAATCTGATGAAAAAATAATTCGTCTTATGTTTGATTTCAGAAAAAATAAAAAAGATTTTCCGGAACACATATTAAGAGAATTACTTCCTCATGCAGTTTATGCCATTTATTGGGAAATCATTGAATATTTGCATGAAAACACTTTGAAAGTTGATGAGCTAGAAATGCTTTCAGACTGCCTAAGAGTTGATATAGAAATTTTAGAAAAGATTTTAAATAACTATGACTTATTTAAAATCAAAGACGGAGCATATATTTCTGAAAGAGTGTTGCGTAATTTAAAACTTCAGGAAGAAAAAAGCGAAAAAGCAAGAGCATCTGCCAATAAGCGACATGGAAAAAATAAAAAAGGCGAAGAAAAACCACAAGCAGAAACTGGATATGATGAAGAATTTACAATGTCTATTATTCAGATTTACAATGAGAAGTTTAAAAAATCTCAAATTGTATCTAACGAAAATAAACATAGAATATTCCAAATACACAAAGAAAATAACCTAACATTAGATATATGGAACAAAGTATTCTCAAACGCAAAACGTGGATGGGATATTGATGGTAGAGAGAATGTAAAACCAAACTTATCATTAATTCTTGATAAATGGGATAGCTTTGCATCAGATGATTATTTTCTAGCACCTGATAGAGAAGGAATTGCCAAAAAGAAAAAAGAGGAAAAAGCAAGAGAGGAAAAAGAAAGAGTTGAATATATAAAGGCTCGAGAAATTGAAGATGAAGAAAAAGAAAATTTCTATAATTCAATCAATTCAAAAGAAGCTGCTCTTGAATATATGTGCAGATATTGCCCTTCTTTAAAAATTAATAATGATGCAATTATTAGAAGAAATTCCACATTTAAAGAACTTGCAGAAAAATTTGATATAACTGTTTCTGAATTTAATGATTTTAAAACAAATTTTTCAAAAACAGAAAAAGAAATTGAGGTGAATAATGGCTAAAAAAAGAAAACCATTTATTAAAAAATCTCAATTTGAAGATGATGCAGTTAGAACAGTAAGCACAATTATTAATATTGAGCTTCAAAATCAAGAAATAAATGGAAAATACAAAACTGTTTTTTATTGCAAGAGTAGCAAGTTCCCTGATGGCAGAATGTGTATTGCATGGGGAAGAACAACTTTTAAAGTAGGTGATGAGATAGATATGGTCGGAAGAATTAAAGATGATATTTTTCTTGTTTGGAAATATCTATATCGTTCACTTAATAACAATGCAGAACTAGCATAAGCAGGAAAGGAAAAATATGGCAGACAATTATTTTGAATTAGTTGGCAGAGTTGGTTGGGTAGATTGTAAATATACCGAAAGTGGAGCAACCATCACCAAAATTACTTTAGGCTGCAACACAGGCAGAAAAGATAAAGATGGAAAACCTATTTACAACAACTATTTCATCACTTTTATTTGTGGAGCAGAAGCTCAAAATAGAACGGCAGAAGAAATTGCCGACAATGTAAAAAAAGGAAACTATATACGAGTTCAGGGGAATTTGAATATAGATAAATTTATTCCTAAAAATTCTACAAAAGAAGTAGAAAATATTTCTCTTATTGGCAGATATTATAACTTTGTAAAATTTGACGAATTTGAAAAACGATATATAGATGTGTAACAAGAGGTATCAATGAACAATATTTTAGCTGAATTAGAAAAATTAACCATGAGTGAACTAACCTACCTTTTTGAATATCTTGTTGAATTAATCAATGAGAGAAAGCGAAATTTGCGTAGAGTGAGCGAAGCGAAACTCGAAGTAGCATTTTCAAAAGTGAATGACAGCGATAGCGAAATGAACGATTTGAAAATGAGGAGCAATATTTCAAGAGAGCGAAAAGCCGAATGCGAGAAAGAAAAAATGAATGATAGTTGATGAATTTGAAACGATACGAGATTTTAATGAAAAATTTCCAAGTAAAATTTTTATCTGTTCAAAATGTAATAGCTTAGTTCCAGACCCTTACCAATGTAACACATGTGGATGTCAGAGCAACAATTTTTTATTTTCCGACAAAAGCTATTCTTACATTATCAAAGGGCAAAACCAAATAAACACAATATTTAGACCAATAGAAATGGAAAACAATAAATGATAGCAGAATTTGAAACAAAAGCAAAACAAATAGCAAAAGAAATTTTAGAAGGAAAGAAAATAATTTTAACCTTTCCAAGAGGTTACGGCAAAACAACCTTTGCAAAAATTCTTGCAAAAGAATTACTTAAACAATCAATGGAAAGTAAACATTAATATTTAGAGAAAGGAAGGAAAAGAAAATGCCAATGAATAAGTGCGACATCATTAACGAAATAAACAAGCTAACGGCAGAATTACCACTTGTAAAAAAAGTTGCAGAAATTTCAGAACATGAAGGTTTAGAAATAGCTTTTAATGAATTAACTGAAAAATGTTGTAGCTCAATTAAAGTTAAAAATTTTAAAACAGGAAAAGATTATATCAAAGAACTTGAAATAATAAACAGCTTCAAAAGATACCTAGAAGGACAAAACGAAAGAATAAAACGAATTGAAACAAGAATTGCTGAATTAAAAATTGATTTAACTAAATATCAATTAAGTATTTTTGAAGAGAAAAATCAGGGGAAAATTGATACAGGGATTGCTTTTCAGGATAGAGAATTATTTTCAGGTGATGTTTTTGAAACATCTTCAAGAGAATATTTACTCATTGCTGAAAGCGAAGAACATCCAACAAATTTCTGCATAACAGGAACTGCTTTTACCGAAGAACTTCTGCTTCAATACCCTAAAAATCGTGAAATTTTAAACAACACAGCTTATCTAGGCAATATGTATGATGATGATAAGTTGGCTGAATTTCTTGCGAAATTAGAAGAAAAGCAAGAAGGATTACAAAATGATGAAAATGATGAAGCAGATAACGAGGATTAACAATTTTAGGAGCAAACAATGAGCAACCAAAAAACAATAAACAAAATGAGAGAAAATATCTTGTCAGGTGCAAACAATTTTG
Source organism: Cyanobacteria bacterium UBA4641 (assembly GCA_002405805.1). GTDB lineage: Bacteria > Cyanobacteriota > Vampirovibrionia > Gastranaerophilales > Gastranaerophilaceae > Zag111. Next base: position 35,805 of record DHMN01000049.1, read on the forward strand.
TAGGAACAAAACCTAATTATTGTGATATTCAAGAAGATTGCAAGCCTTTAAGGGAAGCTGTAACTCAATATAATTTAGTCGTAAAACAAAATCAGAGCTTGCAGCGAGAAGTTTTATGGCAAAAAGAACAAATGGAAAAAGACAACCAGTATCTTATTAAACTTGAAGAAGCCAATATGTTGCTTGAACAAGATGTAGAAACTTTAAAGAAACAATTAGAAACAATCAAGGAAAGGTATCAAATAAATGAAGATTAAAAGAGAATTAGCAATGGCATTATTATTTTCAATAAATGCAGGAATACTTATTTTAGCAATGTGCTCAAATGTTGTAAAGCATCAATGGATGATGTTATCCACAAATTCTGTAATGTTATTAGTCAGCATATATTTTATAACATACTTCATTGATATAGTTTTAAATAGAACAACAAGAAGTGCAACCGTATTATCAAGAGCTGTTGATTTGCTAACGGATATTTCAAGCGACATGTTGGAATATTCAAAAGAGTTAATCAGAAAAGCCACTTCAAAGCCTAATATAGCACTTGATATTGTTTGTGATGATGAAAAATATATGCCAAGATACGCAAACTTAACTGATGCTTGCATGGATCTAAAAATAAAAATTCAGATTGAAGATAAAGAAAAAGAAATCAAAACCGACTGCTATTTTTTAAAACCAAATGAAACGCAAGTATTTTTAACAGGCATTAAAGTTTCTATTCCTCAAGATTATGCAATGTTAATTTATCCAAGAAGTTCTACTGGTTTCAAGTTACATTGTATGCTAACAAATACAACTGGAATTATTGATGCAGGTTATCGAGATGATGTCAAACTTGCAATAACTAATTTTGGCACAGAAACAATTTGCTTAAAAGACGGACAAAGAATTGCACAATTCATGATAATCCAACGACCTCAAGTAAACTTAAATCTTGTTGAAGATAATGAAGATTTTAGAACAGGTGATAGAGGTGGTGGAGTAGGAAGCACAGGTGAATAATGCTAAGAACTATACTAATAAATTTAAGTGCGGCAGTTCTATTATTTCTAATTTTAGCACCACTTCTTGCATTACCTTTTGAAAGGAAAGACGAAATGACACACGAAACTTCAAGAATAATATGCGAACTATTAAATATTGATTACATAGATTTTTCAATACCTGAAAATTTTATCCAGTTGATGGACTTAGTTTTTAAATTTCATAAATATTTTAATCTTCATATCAAAAGCAGAAACAAGAACTTTTTAGAAGATACTCTAAGTGTTTTATCCGTTGAAATCGAAGAAGAAATATATGAGCATCCATCAAAAGTAAAAGAATTTGCTTGCATTATCAAAAACGAATACTGGAGCTGATAATGTTTGAAAATAATCACTTGACAATGAGAGAGCAATTTTTTACCAAAATGGCTAATCAACTCATAAGAAATTCTGATGCAGCATATACCTTTATGGGAGTAGTTTGCGACACTGTAAGTATAACAGACCTGCCAACGATAGAAGCAATCTTTTTGAGCAAAACAAAAGAAAAGACACCAAGTAAAAATTAAAAGGAGTTATCCAAATGACAAACGAAATGACACATGACGATATTATCAATAAAGAAATTGAAGAAGAACATGAATTTATGCGAGCAAGAATTAAAGAGCTTGAAAACAAACCCACTTATCCATTCAACGAAGCCTTTAATAAACAACTTCAGGAAGAAAACGCATTTTTAAAAAATACAATTAATCATTTTGCAGAAATTTTTGGAATAGAAAAACCAAACTATACAACAAATAAAGATTTTGCAGATTTTATTGGCAAAGTAGAAAATAAACTCCAAGCGAAAGAGCAAGAGTGTGAAGCATTAAAAGGTGAAAACTTTACTTTTGTAGAACTTATAAAAACACAAGAAGAATTAATTGATAAATACGAACAAGCACTTGATGAGATAGAAAAAATTTGTCAAATAAAAGAGGAAAACAGTCAATTTGTATTGCCAAGTGTATGGCAACAAATTTTAGACATGATCCACAAAGCAAAGGATGGTGAATAATGACTAGTGAAAAAATAAAATTAAACGGTGGAACTTTTTCTCTTTCAAAGGAAGAACACACTTTATTAAGAGAAATATTTATTGAATATCGTAAACAATTAGATACAGAAAAAACTTTAAACAATGATAGAGTTATGATGTCTTTTTACCAACAAGCATATAATGAGCTAATTAATTTAATAAAAAAATTCGATTGCTATGAAGGATGGATGGAACAAAATGACTAACGAGTTTTTATTCACATCCAAAGGTAAAAATGATGAATGCTACACTCACAGATACGCAGTTGAGCCATTGCTTGAATTTCTTCCACAATTTAAAGACAAAATAATATGGTGTCCTTTTGATACGGAAGATGGCGAATTTGTAAAAGTATTCAGAGAATATGGTTATAATGTAGTTAATTCTCATATTTCAACAGGACAAGATTTTTACTTGTACGAACCTGAAAAATGGGATGTTATAATCTCAAACCCACCATTCACAGGGAAGGCAGAAATTTTTAAACGAGCAATCAGCTTTAATAAACCTTTCTGCCTGCTCATGACTTTAACATGGTTAAACGACCGAGCACCGAAATTATTATTTAAAAATATCGGTATGCAGCTTTTGATGTTTGAAGATCGAATGGAATTTAAAAATCAAAACACAGACAAAGCAATCAACTTTTCTTCTGCATATTTTTGCCGAGATTTTTTGCCAAGCAGAATTGAAATAAGAAATTTCAAAAGCATTAATCAGAGGAGCTTGTTCTGATGGCGTTGAAAGTTGAGTATATAAAACCGAGAGAAGATATTTCAGAAGAAGAAAATCGCATCAGATTAATTAAATTTGTAACCTTATTTGCACAAGTAGGTTTCAAAGAAATATGTCTCAACCCTGAAACAAATATCAAGTTAGATTGTTATGATTAATTTTTTATGTATAATTACTTTAAGTTAATTTAATTTAAGTTAGGGTGATTATGCCGAGAAAGAAATGTGTTATATATACTCGTGTTTCCACAGAGGAACAGACCAAAGGATATTCTCTTGACGGACAGGAAAGAATTGATAGAGATTTTGCTGCATCATTAGGATATGAAGTTGTAAATGTTTTTAGAGAAGAAGGTATAAGTGCAAAAGACCTCAACCGACCACAACTACAAAACTTAATGAGTTGGGTAAGAGAACATGCAGCAGAAGTTGATGCAGTTGTATTTTGGAAATGGGAAAGAATATCAAGAGGTACAGAATATGATTATGCTGTATTAGGAAGATTTTTTGACGAGTGCAAAGTTGCACCGTTATCAGCAACAGAATGTAATGAAGATAGTCCGGAAGGCGAACTTCTAAGATGGATTACAAAAGGTACAGCTTTATACGAAAGAAGAAAAATTTCTCAAAGAACAGCAATGGGAATGGAGCAGAAAGCAAGAGAAGGTATCATTCCATGTAAAGCACCTATTGGCTATAAAAATTATACTTTGCCAGATGAGAAAAAAATTGTTATTGTTGATGAAGAAAAAGCTCCATTTATTAAGAGAGCTTTTGAATTATATGCAACAGGCAACTATTCTTTAAAAAGATTGGGCGATACTTTATATCTTGATGGTTTCAGACATCCAAAAACTGGTGAGAAATTTCCACCAAGAAAATTTGAATGGATGCTGAAAAATAGTTTTTATATCGGTAAGATAAAATATAAAGGAAATTATTATGAAGGCAAACATGATCCAATAATTTCTAAAGAATTGTTTTATCAGGTTCAGAGCATGTTCGGTTGGAAGAAACCTAAAACGCATAATATTTATTTTCCATATACCAATATGATTAAGTGTGCTTGTTGTGGTGAACACAGGTTATCGGCAGAAATGAAACGTGGAGCACATAATTCGGGCGAGTATATTTATTATAGATGCAAGTGTGGATGCAAAGCTATCAAACAAGAAGAATTAGACAAAGTTTTTATTGATATGCTTGATGATATTTATATCCCACCAAAAGAAATTGAACTAATAAAAGATGAAGCGAGAGAGCTTTTACAGGCTATTAAAGATTATGAGAATAGTCTTGAAAGTCCTATTGAAATGCAGAAGAAAATTGAACAAATCAAAACAAGAATTAAAAAAAGTTATTCAGATAAACTTGATGGCAATTTACCTTATGGCATGGATGAGAATGATTGGAATAAGCTCATGGCAGATTGGGCTTCCGAACTCAATCAATTAGAGATGAAATTAGAAGAACGCAACCAAAAAAGCAAAGTTCTATACAACCACTTGAACCTAATAATGGCATTTTGCAACCAGTTACCTGAACTGTTTAGATTAGCTACACCAGAGATAAAAAGAGAAATAGTTCAAACATGCGTCCGAACCCTAACTTATAACGGTGAAACCCTTCAAATAGAATTATTTCCAGTATTCTACAAGATGAAATACTGGAAAAATGTTAAAAATGGGGCGGAAGATGGGATTCGAACCCACGCATATCGGAACCACAATCCGAGGTCTTAACCGCTTGACGACTTCCGCCATTTCGTATGTAATTATCATAACAAAAACAGAGATAAAATCAAGTATGAATTTCAATTTATCATCAAAACCAAATTTCAGGTTTACAATCATCGATAAATACATAATGTGAAGGGTCTGCAGAATTTATACATCCATTAATTAAGCCTTTTAATTCTTTTGCCTTTTCTTTTGCATAAGCTGCGGTTTCTGTATCATAAATGTCCACCTCAGATTTATCATTCATAACAAGCACAATATGGCTGACTTTTCCAACTTGTTTAACTTTTACGCCTGAGATATCACTAAAAACTATATCATATTTTGTCGAAGTTTTTACTTTAGGTAAAGTACACTTACCATCATCATAATCCCAGCATAAAGTATGCTTATAAGAATACGTACTTAAAACACAATTATTTGCTGACGTTGAACAACTCAACTGAACAGGATGGAAATTCCACTGCGAAACACTCAAATATGCAAATGAACATAATTGAAATGATATATACAACACCACCAACCACGAAAGAATTGGATGTTTAACAAATGTATTTTCGTAAGCATCTAATAAAAATTTATACATAAATCAAAACCAAATATCAAAACTACAATCATCAATAAAGTCATAGAGGGAGTTATCAGAAGGATTTAAACAGCCATGAATCGAGCCTTTTAACTTATTAGCTTTATCTTTAGCATAAGTTGCAGTTACAGTATCATAAATATCCACCTCTGAATTATCCTTCATAACAAGCATAACATGACTTGCTTTACCTAATTGTTTTACTTTTACGTCTGCAATATCTGTAAACTTGATATCATTTTTAGTAGAGGTTTTTATTCTAGGTATAGTACATTTTGAATAAATACGGTTGCTGTGGTGCGATGATAACAGACTCTCAAACAGGTAGTCCCAGCAAAAAGAATGTTCATAAGAATAAGTATTTACCACGCAATTATTTGTACCCACTGAACAGCTAACCTCAACAGGATGAAGATTCCATTGAGTCACACTTGAATATACGAACAAACAAATATTAAAAGAAATATATAATACAACTAAACTTGAAAATATCGGATGTTTAACAAATGTATTTTCATAAAAATCAAGTAAAAACCTATACATAAAAACTCCTACTGAAAAAGCCCTCTATTTTTAAGAGGGCTTTAAAAATTAGTTAATTCTTTGGAACATATAACCGATTCCGCGAGCTGTCAAAATCAACTCAGGATTTGCAGGGTCTGTTTCCAACTTTGAACGTAATCTTGAAATATGAACGTCAACAACCCTTGTGTCAATGCGATGGTCTGGCGGATAAGCCCAAACATGTTGCAAGATTTCGTTTCTTGAGAAAGCTTGACCAGAATTATTAACCAACAATTCAAGCAAACTAAATTCCATGCCGGTCAATCTGATTCTTTCATTCTTTCTGTAAACTTGACGACGAGCTGTATCAATTTTGATATTACCTGTTGTTATAACATTTTTAGTAACTTTGCCTGAAGGAGTAACCATTTCGCGGTTATTTGTTCTTCTTAATACAGCTTTAACCCTTGCTTCAAGCTCTTTAGGACTGAAAGGTTTGATAACATAGTCATCAGCACCCAATTCCAAACCAGTAATTCTTTCAGAAACATCACCCAATGCTGTCAATATAATAATTGGAACATCTGAAGAACGTCTGATTTCACGAGTTACACCATAGCCGTCCATTTTTGGCATCATTACATCTAATACCACTAAATCAGGATTATATTTATTAAAAGCTGCAACTGCTTCTTCACCATCTTGTGCAGTGTAAACATCATAACCTGCCATTTTAAGACGTGTTTCCAAGATACGTCTGATACTAGCCTCATCATCAGCTAGAAGGATACGTTGACGGTCTTCTGTCTCACTTGGCATTTCCATATTTTCTGTCATAGTCTTTTCCTTACTTACTTTACAAAATTATACAATAGTTCACAAACACTGAAAAATATTACGATTTATTTATTTTTCTATAGTTTTATAACATTATGTTACACTAATTTACACAAAATTGCAAGCACATGTTTGAGAAATTCTATAATTTAGACTCTAAAATTTGTCTGAATTTTTCCAAATCCTCTTTTGTATCAATGCCAACAGGGACAAAGTCAACAACAGAAGTTTTTATCTTCATTCCGTTTTCCAAAGCTCTAAGCTGTTCAAGGCTTTCTGTACACTCTAGCGGTGTTTGAGCTAATGTTGTCATAGTCTCTAAAGCTTTTCTTTTGTAGCCATAGATACCCAAGTGACCATAAAAAGTAGCAATACCTGCATTTCTTTCATAAGGAATTTTTGAGCGAGAAAAGTACAAAGCAAAGCCCTTTCTATCTGTTACACACTTGACAAGATTCGGATTGGTAATCTCTTCTTCGTCTGTCAATACCCTGATTAAAGTTGAAATATCAGCCTTATCATCTTCTTTGACATTACGAATAACATCATCAATACTTTCAGGTTTAATCAAAGGTTCATCCCCTTGTAAATTACAGATATAAGAAATTTCAGGACGTCGAGAAACAACTTCCATAATCCTGTCAGAGCCGCATTTATGTTCAACAGATGTCATTTCAACTTCGCCACCAAAAGATTTTACTTCGTCGTAGATTCTTTTATCATCCGTCGCAACAATAATCATATCCGCAAGTTTTGCTTGTTGAGCTTTTTCATAAACCCAATGAATAACAGATTTTCCCATAACTTTTAACAACGGTTTGCCTTCTAATCTTGATGAACCGTATCTTGCAGGTATAATTATCGCAGTTTTTGACATTATTTTCTCCTTATTTAATCAACTCTTTTTACCACAAACGAAGTCCATTGGTCTTGTGGAATTTCTTCGACCAACTCTAAACCTTCTTTTTGATATGCATCTATAACCATCTGTTTTTTCTCATCCAAAATTCCGCTAAGAGACATCAACGCTCCTGTTTTCATAAGATTTTTCAAATCTCCCATAATTTCGGCAAGAACAAAATGTAAAATATTTGCACAAACAAAGTCAAATTTATCTTGAACTTTATCCGCTGTACCAAGCTCAAAATAAACCCCATCAATGAGAATATTACCCTCAAGGGGAGGGTTTAAATCTGGAATTGCTAGAACTTTTATTCCGTTTTTCTTAGCGTTTTCTTTGGCAACTTCAATTACAGTATCATCATTATCACAACCGTAAACATAAGATGCACCGAGTTTCTTTGCTAAAATCGACAATATTCCTGAACCCATGCCGATATCTGCAACTCTATCACCTTTTTTTATATATTTTTCAAGAGCCTTCATACATAATTGAGTAGTTTGGTGAGTACCAGTACCAAATGCGCACCCCGGTTCAAGTTTAATCATAACTTCATCAGCTTTTGGTTGATATTCAATCCAATCAGGTACAACAGCAATTTTATCAGTAACATGAGTTACATCCCACTGCTCTTTCCATTTTTTTGACCAATCTTCAGTCTCTTTTTCTTCCAGTTCAAAATCCCATGAACCTAATTCATCTTCCGTCAAACCGCGTGACAAAAACTCTTGTCTGTGCAAGTCCAATACGTTTTCTACATCGTATTTCAAATCTTCGTAAGAATCACCATATTCATTTCGCAAAAAGATTTTCAAAGTTCCTTCGGTTGTAGAAATCATTTCTAAATCTTTGTAGGCCTCTTCTGCCAAGACAATACCTTCACAGTCAAAATTTTCAAAGAAAATTTCAGAAATTAAATCTTCCATATTAGGATTTATTTGCAATCTTAACTCGTAATATTTGTTATCCATAACTATCCTTTATAAAGTTGAGTCGGAATAAACAAACAAATTCATCCCGACATCAACATTTTATCTACATATATTTTCTAAGACTAACCTTCAAGAAAAGCACCCATTTTTCTAAATTTGTCATAACGTTGATTTCTCAAAGTTTCAGCATCCATGCCTGACAAATCATCCAATGCACTCAAAATAGTCTTTTTCATTTCTGCTGCAATCGCATCATAATCAGTGTGAGCACCTCTTACTGGTTCTTTAATCGCACCGTCAATAATTCCAAATTTCAACAAGTGCGGAGCCGTGATTTTCAAAGCACTTGCAGCTTCCAAGTTTTTAGAGGCATCACGCCACAAAATTGATGCACAACCTTCTGGTGAAATTACTGTATAATATGCGTGTTCAAGCATATAAACTTTGTTTGCTACAGCCAAACCTAAAGCACCACCGGAACAGCCTTCACCAGAGATAATCGCAATTACAGGAACTCCAAGTTTTTGCATTTCTCTAAGATTTGTCGCAATAGCAGCACCTTGTGCGTGTTCTTCTGCGCTGATTCCGGGATAAGCCCCCGGAGTGTCAATAATTGTTACAATCGGAATATTGAATTTATTGGCATGCTTGAATAGTCTCAAAGCTTTTCTGTAACCTTCAGGTTGTGGCATACCAAAGTTATATTCCAAATTTTCCTTAGTAGATTTACCTTTCATTGTACCGATAATCATAACAGGTTTGCCATCAATTTTAGCCAAACCGCCCATAATCGCTCTATCATCAGTACCTACACGGTCACCGTGCATTTCAATAAAATCTGTACAAATGTGATTAACGTAATCCATAAAGTTTGGACGTTCAGGATGACGTGCAATCTGCATTTTTTGTGTTGGGTCAAGATTTGCAAACAATTCTTTTTTAAAATCTTCTGCCTCTTGTTCCAAATTTTCTATATCTTTATCTAAATCCATGCCGGACTCCAAACTCATTCTTTTCAATTCCTCAATTTTTTCTTGAATTTCAATAATAGGTTTTTCAAAATCCAAAATTGCTGCCATAACTTACTCCTTATTCGTGCATAGCCAAGATATTTGACAATGTGGCACGTAAATTTTTACGAGAAGACACAACGTCAACTTGACCATACTTCATTAAATATTCTGCAGTCTGGAAGTCAGACGGCAGCTTTTGCCTGATTGTCTGTTCAATAACACGACGTCCTGCAAAACCTACCCTTGCACCTTGCTCAGCAACAATGATGTCGCCAAGAGTACCGAAACTTGCAGTTACACCACCAAATGTTGGGTCTGTAATCAAGTTAATATATAACAAACCTGCCACATCAAGTCTTGCACAAGCACAAGAAGTTTTTGCCATTTGCATTAAGCTCAATGCACTTTCTTGCATACGAGCACCGCCTGATGATGTGATACATAATACAGGAAGTCTTTGCTCAATAGCTTTTTCCATAATTCTTGTAACTTTTTCACCAACAACAGAACCCATTGAACCACCCATAAAGTCAAAATCCATAACTGCGGTTGCAACTTTGTGTCCTTCAATTGATGCAATACCTGTAACTACAGCATCATCTAACCCTGTTTTTTTCTGCGCTGCAGCCAATCTGTCCTTGTAAGACTCTGTATCAAAAAATTCCAGTGGGTCAGTCGGTTTGATATTTGTAAACAACTCTTCAAATGAACCTTCGTCAAAAAGTTGTTTAATTCTTGTTCTTGCATTAACTCTAAAGTGATAATCACATACAGGACAAACCATTTGATTATCTTCAATATCTTTTTTCAATAATTGCGCATCACAGTGAACACATTTTGTCCATAAATCCGGATTTGCTTCTATTTCTACTCTAGCCTCAAGTGCTCTTCTTTGAATTTGAGCTTCTTTACGCTTTTCAAACCAATCTTGAACTGTCATATATTTTACCTTTATATCCCTACTGATAAGAAAATAAATTCCCAATCAACAACCCCATTATACACAAAAAATCCATCTTGGCAAAAATGGGTTAAGATTGTTACATTCTAAATATGAAAAAGGCAGCTCAGAAGGCAAGATGTCAAGAAGACAGGCTGAAATAAATAAATAAATCAATCAATCAATCAATCAATCAATCAATCTTTCTTGATATTAGAATCCCTATAATGTTTTCTGATTTGCTCGGTCAAATCTCCTGAAATCTTTATATTCTGTAACGACATGTGATACTTACGCAAATTCGCAATATTTTCAGATTCATCCAATAAATTTCGAGAAGGCTCAATCTTTACGGAATCTTTAACTTTTTCAAACTCTGTTTTTGTTTGTTTAGAAATAATCCTAGCAACAACTTCGTCCAAATCATTTCCGCTTACCCCATATTTTGAGGCAATTTCGGCAACAGTTTTACCTTGAGGAAAAGTATATAACCAATTTACAGACAATCTGTCTCCTTGCCCCACATGCGTTACCCCCTTTTGGTGAGGAGTATACATGATATCTTTTTTAAACGGACTATGCCCCAACCCTACAGCATGCCCTATTTCATGCAAAATCGTGTGATAAACTTCTCCCTCATCCATATAATCAGCATGAACAAGCCCCTCTGTCAGACCTATAGAGACTTCTGCACTATATAATTGGTTTGCTCTGTTATATTGAAAATAGCAACAACCCAAAGCCTCTCTTTCTACCCTTTTCCAATCAATATTTACATTTGATTGTAACAAAGAATCAACAATTACAAACGAAACTTTGCCGTTTGAAACCTTGTGCCACTCATCCAAAGCTTGTTTTACATAAGCCCTGTATTTAGCATCCTGACCTTGTTTTGAGTAAAATTTCATTGGAGCAATATAGACTTTCAAAGGCATCATAGTCCACCTTATCAGCCTGCCATTTTTAACAGATTCTTGTAAATAGGTTTTCTTCTCCATATTTTTATTGTATAATAAACCTTGCTATAAGAAAAGTAAGAGCAAATGTATTATACAGACTAAGGAGAAAAACACATGGGTATGAATTTAATGAACATTATGAAACAAGTTCAAAACGCTCAAAAAAGAGCTGAAACAGCACAAAAAGAACTTGCAGCATTAGAAATCACAGGTGAATCTGCAGGCGGCTCTGTAAAAGTAACTTGTGACGGTCAAGGCAAATTCAAATCAATTAAAATTTCAGCAGAAGCTATCAATCCTGAAAATCCTTCTGCAGTTGATTCTGACACTATCGAAATGTTAGAAGACGTAATTTCTGCAGCTATCAAACAAGCTAACGACAAAGCATCAAAAGAAATGGCTGCAAAAATGAAACAAATCACAGGCGGCATCAGCATTCCGGGATTGTCACTATAATGATATATCCAAAGGCAATAGCAGCACTTATAGAGCAGTTTCAAAAATTTCCGTCAGTAGGACCGAAATCTGCTCAACGTATGGCATTTCATTTACTTAGAATGCCTATGTCTAATGTTGAAAATTTTGCCAAAGCAGTAATTGAAGCAAAACGCAATACTCATACTTGCGAAATTTGCTTCAATTTGTCTGCTCAAAGTCCTTGCGAAATCTGTTCTTCAACTCAGCGTGACCACTCTGTTATTTGCGTTGTTTCTGAAACAAAAGATTTAATCGCGATTGAAAAAACAAACGAATTTAAAGGTCTTTACCACGTTTTACAAGGATTGATTTCGCCAATCGACGGAATTGGAGCCGAAGACATCCGAATAAAAGAATTATTAAACAGATTAACAAATGACGAAGTTAAAGAAATCATTTTGGCATTAAGCCCATCTGTTGAAGGCGAGGCAACAAGCCTTTACCTTACCAAATTGATAAAACCTTTTGGGATAAAAGTTTCGCGTATTGCATTTGGTTTGCCTGTTGGCGCAGATTTGGAATACGCCGATGAAATGACCATTGCCAAAGCAATTGAAGGCAGAAGAGAAATCTAGGTGAGCTTGAAGGCGTTCCGAATTATATAAATAGGGTGGGCTAGTTAAGCCCACCTTATTTATTTCTTGTTAAAAATTCTAATCTCACAAAAATCCACTATTGTCCATTTTGACGTTCTGCAGATTCAGTAATCAAATTGATTTGAACATTATCATCGTATTCCTCATTACTGCCTTTGATATGTTCATAAGATGCTTGTGCTAAATAATTTGCAAGAATTGAAATATTCACAACAAACACTGCACTGCAATATGCAACAAAGCCCCAATGAGTGAACGGCAATTGGAAGTACCAAAACAAATAAGCAACAGGTCCGACCAAAACCAAATTAGCAATAGCTAATTGTGGAACGAAGAATAACAAACTCACCAAAACATCAATACAAGATTCACCAATAACTTTATAATTAAAGCCTTGAATAACATTCAAATATTTAGCAAAAGACAAATATGAAGTTATAACAATTGAACCTAAAATTGACCATACAATAATTGCAAAAATCAACGGAACATGCGGAGCCTCAATTGGAATACTAACTTTTGTTACCAACAAATTTCCGATGAATCCATAGATTAACAAGTTAGGAATCATGACTACACAACTTTTTAGAATCGCTATTCCAAGTTGAATAGGATTTAGAGTCAAAATTTCTCGTTTGTTACGTCTAACATTATTTATACCCTGAGTCAGCAGTCCCAAAAGAAGAATCCCAAAGATGCCACCCCAGAAAGTGAACTGCGCCATCTTTCCTACAATGAACAAGTTTGCAACGAAGTAAACTGGGATTGCATAAACCACAAATTTAACAAAAGCCAAATCTTCACTTAAAGCTTCATTAAATGCGTCTACAACAGATGCCATACGAGAGCCCTCCTTTTTGGTACTGCATACAGGTGTATTTAACTAAAACGGTTGTAGAGTAATTAGCCTTGAATTAGACGTTTTAACTCTGCAGGTTTTGAAGATTTTGCCAAAGCATCTTCAATTGTAACCAAACCTTTTTTGAACAAATCAGCAAGAGCAGCCTCAAGTGTTTGCATACCTGCGCCTGAACTTGTTTGAATTGTTGAATAAATTTGAGCAGCCTTAGCCTCACGAATAAGGTTAGCTACAGCAGGCGTAACTACCATAATTTCTTGAGCCATAATACGACCTTTTCTTGTTCCGTCAGGTTGACGTTTTGGCAACAAGGTTTGAGAGAATACAGCAACCAATGAGTTAGCTAACTGTACACGAATTTGTTGTTGTTGACCTTCAGGGAATACGTCGATGATACGGTCAATAGTTTGTGATGCTGAAGATGTGTGAAGTGTTCCGAATACCAAGTGACCAGTTTCTGCCGCAGTTAGTGCTAACGCGATAGTTTCATGGTCACGCATTTCACCTACCAGAATAATATCTGGGTCTTCACGAAGTGCTGATTTCAAAGCATTTGCAAATGACCTTGTATCCATACCCAACTCACGTTGGTGAATAATTGAAACTTTTGAAGTGTGAACAAATTCGACCGGGTCTTCAATTGTCAAAATATGTTCAGCTCTTGTTCTATTGATATAGTCAACCATTGCTGCCAATGTTGTTGATTTACCTGAACCTGTAGGACCTGTTACCAAGACCAACCCACGCGGCTTATCAGCAATCTGAGTAACAATCGGCGGCATACCAAGTTCTTCTAGCTGAGGAGCAGTTGTTGCAATTGTACGGAATGCAGCTGCATAACATCCTTTATCCTTATAGAAGTTGACCCTGAAACGACCGATATTTTCAACACCGTATGAAAAGTCCAATTCCCATTCTTGTTCTAGGTGTCTTCTTTGTTCATTTGACATCATAGGGAACAACAAGTTTTCTACGCCTTCAGGAGTAAGAGGGTCATAATCAAGTCTTACCAACTTACCATCAATACGTGCAATCGGCGGCAACTTGTTTGAAATATGCAAGTCGGAACCGCCTTTTTCTACTAATTCTTTCAATAAATCTTCAATAATCATAATTTATACCACCATTATTCTGTAAAATTCATAATTGCATCATTTTCTTTTGAGGCAAGCTCAATCAACAAGTAAGTCATATATGCTCCCAAAGCCACAGCTTTTGGGTCAAGATTTGTCTTATTTGCAGCCTCAATAATTGCTGTATTAATCTCAGGATTTTCGTCCTTAATATAATGAATCATTTTTTTGCGCCATGCAGGCATATCTTCAAAAATTTCATTAAATGCTGTAGTTGCAATATCTTCTGATATAACAGGTAACATAATCAAATAACCCTTCAAATTTAATACATACGATATACTTATTATACACCAAATTTCAAGGTCTGTCCACATTTCAATAAAAATCCTATGTTTGAAGTATAATTTTTATATGAAATTAACTCACTTAAAGCTCACTAATTACCGAAATTGCACCGATTTGAACATTGATTTTGACAAATCGAAAATATTAATAATCGGAAAAAATGCGCAAGGGAAAACAAACATCCTTGAAAGTATTTATTTTTTGGCAGGGTTGAAATCTCCGCGCACCTCAAATAACACAGAGCTTATAAATTTTGACAGTGAGTATTTCAAAATTGAGGCTGAAGTTATAAAATCTAATACAAACATTGATTTATACTATGTTTACAACACCGAAAAAAAACGCGAAGTAAAAGTCAATCGAGTAAAATCTACAATCAAGGATTTTAAATCAGTTTTAAAAACAGTTTTATTCTCTACTTCTGACCTTTTATTATTAAGAGGTGCACCGCAAGATAGAAGAAACTGGCTTGATAGAGCGATTTCTCAAATATATCCTGCATACGATGACAGATTATCAAAATATGACAAAATCAGGATTCAAAAGAACAATTTTCTAAAAGACTGCGCAAAAACAGGACAAACAAACTTTGCACTACTTGATGTTTATAACGAACAACTTTCTATCACAGGCAGCAACATCATTTATGTGCGCAAAAAATTTCTAAAAGAAATTGAAAAAATCGCATCAGAAAAACACCGCACAATTAGCGATACCGAAAGTTTAACAATAAAATATGATTGCCCGTTTAGTGATAACGAAAATATTGAAGATATACAAAAAGCATTTTTAGCAGAACTTGAAGAGCGCAAAATCGAAGAAATGCGCCGTTGTCAGGCTTGTGTCGGACCACATCGAGACGATATTATTTTCTATATAAATAACCAAGAATCAACGAAATTCGCATCTCAAGGACAGCAAAGAACCATCGTTTTGGCGCTAAAGCTTTCTGAACTTGATATAATCACCGAAAAAACAGGGGATGAACCGATTTTGCTACTGGATGATGTATTAGCAGAACTTGATGATATTAGACAGAATTATCTGTTAAAATCAATCAATTCAAACACTCAAACAATTATCACATCAGTTGATACAATTCTTTTTGAAGACGATTTTCTAAAAGATGTTCAAATTTTTAAAATTGACAGCGGAAAAATTTGTGAATAAAAAAGTGCGCTCATTTTACAAACAAGTGCACCTTTAAATATTATTTGATTTTGATTTTATTCTTTAACTGTTTTTGTTAGCAATGCTGCAATAATCAAGCAAGCTGCACCGATAAAGAATGAGTATTCATAATGGTAGTTTAGAAAATCGCCATTTTGAATAATTGAATTATTGATAATCCACGCAACCAATGTACATACAAATACTTGAGGACCTGCGATAAAGATATTAAAAATACCCATTACAGAGCCTTCTGTCCCCGGTTTGATGTATTTAGACAACATTGCAAAAGGCAAAGCACAAACACTTGCCCAACCAATACCTGATAACGCCATACAAGCGGCTACAACAATTTTTGAAGTTGGGAACAAGCCCATAATCACGTAAGCCAAAGCCATTGATAACAATGAAATAATATGTACTTTTTTATTACCGAATTTTCCTGCAAAAAAACCAATCGGTACTGCAATTACAAAACAGATTAAATTGAAAATTGCAAAACAAATTGAAGAGTAATTTGTTGCAGATGTTTGAGCAGCTAAATAAGTTTGCTGAACATCTGTTGCCAATTTTGTCAAATCCGGTACACCGTAAACAGTGTGAATAGCAAAATTTGTGAAGAAAATCAACAAACACATTGTACCAATCCAAGTGAAAAACTGCATTGTACAAATTTTTGCAACTTCAGGAGAAAGAGAGAAAAATTCTTTCATAGATTGCCAAAAACCTACTTCATCTTTTTTCTCTTCAACAACATCAGCATCATTCAAAGTGCTTTTTTCTCTGATTGTCATACAAGTCCAAATCATCGCAAGAGAAAACGCCAAAGCTGCCATAATAAATTGAGCAACGATTGACATTTGATAATGCAATACGTATTTCAAAAATGGAGCTGTTGCCGCTGCAATTACAGAGCCTAAGCCAATAGCCAAACTGATATAAGAATTAGCCATTGCATGCTGTTCAGGTAGAACGACATCAGGAATCAAAGCTCTGTAAGGACCTTGAGCAATATTTATACACGCATCAATAATCCAAATCATAATAGCTGCAATCAAAAGACCTGACCATACAGGCAAATTCATCCCTGTAAGTTTTGCAAGACAATCTGCGATATTTCCTGAATTTGGGAATAACCACAACGCAATTGATGCAATAATAGCACCACCAAGCAAATATGGTCTTCTTCGTCCAAAACGAGATTTTGTTTTATCCGATAATGCTCCAATAATAGGTTGTACAACCATCCCTGTAAAAGGTCCCGCTAACCAAATCAAACCATAAATAAATGGGTCAGCGCCTAAATTTTCGGTAACTGGTGCCGACAAAATAATTCTCATTTGCCAAGCAAATTGTAAACCCAAAAATCCGAGAGCAAAGTTTAAAAAATTCGCAGTCGTAAATTTTTTCATTTCAAAACTATCTGCCATTAAGTATCCCCCCATAAACTAACGAATAAGCCAATAATATTATTAACATAGTCCAAGGTCAAGTATGAAGTTGAAAGGGGGCAAAAATTGTCATTCTGAAATCATTTCTGAATCTCTAATTTTAACATATTAATCTTATACTTAATGTTTGACAAGAGCCCCTGAAATAAATTCAGGGTGACATTCTCGTTCCCTCTCCTATGGAGAGGGTTAGGGTGAGGGTTTGTCCAGTTAGTCCGCAGGGCGGCTTTACTAAACCGCCAAACCTATACTCGCCAACACTCCTAAATTCTTAATCCTCAAAAATAAACAACTTATGCAAATCCATATCTAATGCATTGGCAACTTTGGTAATTGTTTGTAATGACGGAGATTGCTCCCCTCGCTCAACAATTCCCATTGTCGAACGCGCCAAACCTGCCATATCAGCAAGTCCTTCTTGTGAAATTCCGCGCTTGATTCTCGCTACACGGATATTCATTCCTACTTTTTTGTCAATTTCATCTATTTTTATAGTCATTATCTTTATTATTATAGATAATTGACATATTATAATACACGTGATATTGTGTACATATCACACATTATTATGTAGGAAAAATTTAGGGATATGGGAGAAAAAGAGATGAATAGAAAAGGTTTGCATACAAATTTGTCACTTTGCAAAAAGGATTTGGGCTTTACCTTGGCAGAGGTTTTAATAACTCTTGGCATAATTGGGGTAATTGCAGCAATAACGATTCCAAATTTAATGACTCATTTGAAAAATAAAAAATTGGAAAGCCAATTCAAAAAAACTTATGCTGAATTAAATATTGCAGCAAGAACATTTTATGCTCAAGAAGAGGCATCTGTACATGATGCGGATGTTATCTTGTATGGTGGAAACGGAACAAATGCTAGTAGTTCAAGGGTTTTAGAAAAATTCATGAGTTACTATAAAAGTTATACCATACCCGTGGGAGGACGTTGGATAAACTTTGACACAAGCAAAAAGATATCACAATTGAATTTGAATGGCGAACCAATAACACAATATCCTTGTGACCAAACCCCTGTAGCACTTGATATGGTTGGGCGATTGTATGCTTTAGATGACACATCTACTCGCACGCAGTATAATGCTCCTGATTTCGGACCTAAAATTTGTGTTGATATAAACGGAATTGATAAGCCCAATCGACTAGGGTATGACAGATTTGTTTTTGTTTTCACAGCAAATAATGCAGTTGTCCCATATACGGGCAATACTTGGTCAGATTTAGGTGCAAATCAAACCAGTGAAACTGAAATTGCAAAAGCGTGTGATTACTCAATGAAAGTACCGGCATACGGTTGTGCATACTTTGCTCTCAAAAACAAAAGCCCTGATGGCAAGGGAACATACTGGGGAAATTTTTTGAAGTAACAATTGAACATTTTTGTCTATGTCACCCTGAACTTGTTGCAGGGTCTATTCATTTGATTTTAGTCATGCTGAA
>DHMN01000049.1:54507-61895 GCA_002405805.1 Cyanobacteria bacterium UBA4641
ACTTGTTTCAGCATCTCAAATTTAACATATTAATCTTATGCTTAATTTGTTTGACTAGAGACCCTGAAACGAGTTCAGGGTGACAATTAAGATTTGTCGGCTTAATAAAGCCTACCTACTGACTTGTTATGGATTACCACGTCACTCCGTCAAGACAAATACCTCATTTGCAAGTAAACTTTCCTCGTAATGACGTGTTTTTTAAGTTAAGTGTCATTCCGAACTTGTTTCGGAATCTCTAATTGAACACACAGGTCTTTGTTACCCTCTCCAAGGGCAATGGAACAAATGTCATACCGAGCAGAGTGTCATTACTTCTTCTGTTTCAAGGCCGCATCAATTAAACCTTTAAACAACGGATGCGGTCTATCTGGACGAGATTTGAACTCAGGGTGGAACTGACAAGCCACAAACCAATCAAGTTTAGGCAATTCCACAACTTCTGCCAACATCCCATCAGGAGACATGCCTGAAAATACCAAACCTGCATTAGCAATTTGTTCAATATATTCATTGTTTACTTCATAACGGTGTCTGTGACGTTCTGAAATAATCTCTGTACCATACGCTTTAGCCGCAACAGAATCAGGTTTCAAATGACATTCATAAGCACCTAATCGCATTGTACCGCCGTAGCCTTTAACATTCTTTTGTTCAAGCATAATATCAATTACAGGATAAGTCGGATTTTCATCAAATTCTTTTGAATTTGCACCTTTTAAGCCTGCGACATGTCTTGCATATTCAATAACCGCACATTGCATACCTAAGCACAAGCCCAAGAACGGCAAATTATTTTCTCTTGCGTAACGAATAACATTTAGTTTACCTTCAATACCTCGAACGCCAAATCCTCCCGGAACTACCACAGCATCAACATCTGCTAAGAGTTTTTTGCAATTTGAATATTCGACACACTCTTCTGAATTTATCCACTTAATTTCAATAGATGCAGAATCTGCATACCCTGCGTGTTTTAGGGATTCCACAACAGAAATATAAGCATCTGATAACTTTGTATATTTACCTGCAATTGCTACTTTCAAGGATTTGTCAGGATTTTTAATCTTTGTAATTAAATTTTTCCAAGACTCAAGATTTGGAGTCCTGTTTTCCATTCCTAACATCTGCAATACAACTGCACACATATTTTGGTCTTCCAATGCCAAAGGAACTTCATAAATAGTTTTCATATCACGACATTCAATTACAGCATCTTTTGGAACTGAACAAAATAGAGCAAGTTTTTCTCTTTCGCTCTTTGGAATAGCTTTTGAGGTACGACAAACAAGAATTTCCGGTTGAATACCGTAACTTCTTAAAACATTTACACTGTGTTGAGACGGTTTTGTTTTCAATTCTCCTGAAGTCGGAAGATATGGCAACAAAGTACAATGAACAGAAATCGAGTTTCCGATACCTATTTCTGACTTAAATTGTCTAATTGCCTCAATAAACGGCAAGCTTTCAATATCACCGATAGTACCGCCAATTTCAATAATATGGAAATCAGGATTAAATTGTTTTGTTGCAGCAACAATTTTTGACTTAATTTCATTTGTAATATGCGGAATTACCTGCACAGTAGCACCTAAATAATCGCCGCGACGTTCTTTATTGATAACTTCTTGATAAATTCTACCTGATGTTACGTTATTAACTTGACCAAAACTTGTATCAGTGAATCTTTCGTAGTGTCCCAAATCCAAATCTGTTTCCGCACCATCATCTGTCACAAAAACCTCGCCATGTTGAAACGGACTCATTGTTCCGGGGTCAACATTTATATATGGGTCAAATTTTTGAATAATTACAGAGTAGTCTCTTGCTCTTAACAATTTACCTAAAGATGCGGCTATGATACCTTTGCCAAGCGAACTAACTACACCACCTGTTACAAATATATATTTTGTCATAATTGATAGAACTCCTAAAGTTATAAATACCTTCTATAAAAGTTAATAAGCGGATGAGTATTTATTTTTACACATCATAAATATGATTATAAATCTACCCAACCGCTTATTAAATAAAACTAGTTAATTTTTGGAACTTTGAAAAATCCGTTTTCTTCTTCCGGAGCATTAGACATCAATGCTTCTTTAGAAATTTCTTGATGAGGTTCATCTTCTCTCATAACGTTTACAAAATCAATTACTTGAGTCATTGGTTTTACATCTGATGTGTCAACTTCATTCATTTGGTCAACGTATTTTAAAACATCACCTAATTGTTTTGTATATAGCTCTTTTTCTTCTTCTGTTAATTCTAATCTTGCAAGCTTTGCAACATGTTCTACATCTTTTACTGTAATCATTTGTTTTGCTCCTTCTATATGGAGATAATAGCATA
The DNA here is from genome assembly GCA_002405805.1 of Cyanobacteria bacterium UBA4641. Classification (GTDB taxonomy): domain Bacteria; phylum Cyanobacteriota; class Vampirovibrionia; order Gastranaerophilales; family Gastranaerophilaceae; genus Zag111. Next base: position 56,860 of record DHMN01000049.1, read on the forward strand.
AAAATATTTAATAATCTTTATTATTAACGAAATTTAAAATTTCGCATTATTCCTAAACTCATGGTATATTATACTAATAAAGAGCAAAAAACAATGATAAATACAAAGGTTTCTGAGTTAGAAAAACTTGAAGAATTAATTCTTGAATACAAAAGCGAAAGCGACGTGAAGAAAAAACACGTAGCCTATTTGAGATTGATTGAAGAGACCTTAAAACTTGTCAAAAAAATTGTTTTATCATTCTATCCGCTCCCTGGGAACATTTCGCGAGATGATTTGATTCAAGTCGGAGCCGTAGGGGTTTTAAAAGCTATTGAGACCTATAAACCGGAAGAACGCGGAAGTTTCAAAACTTATGTAAGCAAAGTTATCAAGGGCAAGATTTTCCACTATCTGAGAGATAAAGCAAATCTTGTAAAAACACCGAGAGAAACTATTGCCAATATGTCTAAAGTAAAAGAAGCGATTGATGAACTTTCTGAAAACAACACTAAAATTCCGACAGTTGAAGAAGTTGCAAAGTATGTGAATTTGCCTTTTGAAAAAGTTGAAGAAATCATGAATATTGAATTGATTAAAAACATGATTTCACTTGACCAAAATATATACACCTCAGAAGGCGGTGAAACCCTCATGGATAGAATCCAAGATAATGATGAATCAAGTTTTGAAGACACTTACGCAAACAAAAAAATCATTGAATTTGCACTAAATAAACTCCAACAGAACGATAAAATTGCAATTCAAATGTACTATATTGATGGAGAATCCAGAAAAGAGATTTCTAAAGTTTTAAAAGTTTCGCCGACTCAAGTTTCGCGAATCTTAAAAAGAGCATTGAATAAATTATATTACATAATTAAAAGCGAATTATCAGAAGATAATGACATCGAAATAAAATAAGAAGAGATATATAAAAGGAGGATGACATGACATTTTCTCTTGTAGTTTTAGCATTTATATTCATAATAGGATTGGTCATCGGAAGTTTTATGAATGTTGTAATTCTTAGAACCGTGAGCGGAGAATCAATCGTTTTTCCTGCTTCAAAATGTCCTAAATGCAACACACCATTAAAGTGGTATCACAATATTCCTGTATTATCATACATTTTTTTGAGAGGGAAATGCGGATTTTGCCACGAACCGATTAGTATTCAATATCCGATAGTTGAATTATTAACAGGCTTGCTGTTTGTCGGCTTGTTCTTGAGATTTTGCACTCCGTTTGACCCACTGTTTGGTTTAAGCGTAATGAATCCGATAAGCTGGATGCAAGTGATTGTATATGTATTTTCTCTAATTATCACCTGCCTGTTTATTGCAATTGCAGGGACGGATATTTTGGAAAAGAAAGTAGCAGATGCACATACGATTCCGGTTATCGTGCTTGGCATTTTATATAGCATAGCCTATTCAATTCTAACGTTTGTACTTTACTCAAAAGCAAACGGAATGCCTAAATTAGACCTGAATTTCTTCCTGACTTGCCCTATTTTATATTCACTGGCAGGTGGAATTTTAGGATTTTTAATTATGGAAGCTGTTTCAAGACTGGGTTTAGTTCTTGTTGGAACCAGAGCATTTGGGGAAGGTGATTCTTATATCGCAGCAGGTATTGGTACGGTTTTTGGCGCAATGCTCGGTTGTTCCGCCGTTTATACAAGCTTTTTACCGATATTTAAAGTTATTGTTGCAATTTTAGTATTAAGCGGAATTATCCAAATAGTTTTCACCCTACCCCTATTTGTGAAAAAACTAATCAAAAACAAAAACTGGATTACACTAGGTTCGCTTGCTACTTTCATAATCTACACATTGGGCTATTTATTTGCTCAACAAAACGGATGGTTAGAAAACAAAATCGCATATATTTCAAGCCTTGTTGTACTTTTGGCAATCGGCTTATTCACTTGCAGAGAACTTATTTGCGGTTTAAAAAATAATGCAGAAACTGATGGAATGTATCTTCCGTTTGGACCTGCAATGATTTTAGCTGCAATAATTGCAATGTTCACTGTAGGTTTTTAAGAAAAATGTTTTAATACATTTCAAAAAAGAGGTTAGTTCATTAGAATTGACCTCTTTTATTTTGAATAATATTTTTGGATAAAATCATCATAAATACTTTGCAATTTTATCCTTTTACTTGTATTTTTGTTATCTCTTATTTCTTGAAATCCGTAATTTAATAAATGCTCCAAAACCTCAGATTTCGATTTTTTACAATGTAATTTTTCATATATCGCAACACTTATACCGGTTCTTCGTTTTCCATACTGACAATGAATATAAGTTTTGCCGTCATTGTTCAATATCGTCTTATTTATTTTTTCAAAAAATGATTCTTCAGGTAGCTTATTTAATCTGTGAGGATATTTGAAATTAAAATACTTTAACCCTAAAATTTTGCAAAAGAATCTTTCAAGCGGTCTTCTAACAAATGAAGAATTTCTCAAATCAATTACTTGCGTAATGCCTTCATTTTTCATCTTGTACAAATTATAAGGACAAGTAACAGCCCTACCGCGCACCAATTTGTCATCAACTTTAATTTGAAACTTTGGCAAAGATGTGAAATTTGTATAACTGTTAGAATTACTAATTTGCATAAATTTATAAATACCCCTGAAAATAAAAATTGCCTTTATTACAAAAATTTATTTTTCCTTCAAATGAAATGTTTTTTATTGTAAAATCAAAATATGGATATTAATGAGGTTAAAGAAGTTTGGAACAAGGTCAAGGATGAACTTGAAGTAGACCTGCCTGAACATATTTTTGGAACATGGATTACCCCACTGGAAGCCGTAGATTGCGAAAACAACACACTTGTTTTGCTCTCTCCACACCAAATGGCTGTCGATATTTTGAAAAAAAGCTGGATGGATAAAATCAAAGAATCCGTTCGCAAAATTCTTGGGGAAGGTGCAACATTTTCACTAAGCTACGACCCTGATTTGGCAGAAAAATACATCAAAGCTCGCAAAAAAGAATTATCAAAACAAATCGCAGGACAAACCGAAGAAGAGAAAAAAGCCGAAGATGCAAAACTTTCTTTAGCGCAAATGCAATCTAGTGCAAACCTCAATTTAAACTTAAAATTTGAAAATTTTGTAGTCGGCGACAATTCAAGATTTGCCTATAATGCAGCATTTTCTGTTGCGAATAACCCATCAAAAAAATTCAATCCGCTATTTTTATATGGCGCATCAGGACTTGGAAAAACCCACCTTATGCAAGCAATCGGACATTATATAATATTTAACAAACCTGAATTAAAAGTCCGCTATATCAGAATGGAAGATTATTTCAACGAATGGATGAAATGTTTCCAATATAATGAAACTCCAAACGGCAAAAAACGCCAAGGTTGTAACCAGTCATTGATGAGAAAATTCCATCAAAAATTCCAAAATGTGGATATTTTGTTGATGGATGATATTCAATTTATCGAATCAAAAATGAAGACAATGGAAGACTTTTTCTCTACATTTGAAGCGCTTTACACTAATAATAAACAAATCGTAATCGCATCTGACAGACTTCCAAAAGACATACCAACCCTTGATAACAGACTTAGAACAAGGTTTGAAATGGGCTTGGTTGTGGACATTGTCCCACCTGATTTTGAAACAAGGTTTGAAATTGTAAAAGCTTACGCAAAAGAACTTGAAGTCGAAGCTGACGATGACGTGTTTAGCTACATTGCAGATAATTTTGTAAACAATGTCAGAGAACTAAAAGGCGCATTTAATAAAGTCAGTGCTTATGCTGAATTTACAGGTGTTGGTGTAACATTAGAACTTGCCCAAAAAGCGCTGAATTGTGAAGTTCGTAAAAAAGATTTAACCATTGAAAAAATCGCAAAAACAGTGGCACAATATTTTGATATTACGGTAAAAGATTTGCAAAGCACTGCGCGCCAACAAAAAATCGCACAGGCAAGACACTTGGCGGTATATTTGGCAAGAGAAATGCTCCAAATGAGCTATGAAAATATTGGCGAATATTTTTCTAAAAAACACACGACAATTATGTACTCTTGTGACCTTATTGAAGACAAATTGAAAACTGATATCGAATTGCCGCAAACTATTGATGATATAAAAACTTTACTAAAAAAATAAGAGGGGAATATGTACGATTATATAAAAGGACAGTTTGCATACAAAGTTTCAAACAGCAAAGGATGCTTTGCAACAATCGAAACATCAAACGGTGTTGGCTATCTGTTAGAAATTATGGATAGAGATTTTGCAATATTGCCTGAACTTTGCGAAACCCTAAAATTATATACCGTACTAATCCATAGAGAAGACAAAATGAGCCTTTGCGGATTTTTAAAACGCGAAGACCGCGATATTTTTAACATCCTGACATCAGTTTCAGGCGTTGGAACAAAAATGGCAATTACATTGCTTAATTCGTTTGAAGTTTCTGATTTGGTAGGCTTTGTTTTGGACGAAAATTATAAAGAATTAACACGTGCTAAAGGTGTTGGCCCAAAACTTGCGCAAAAAATCATCCTTGAACTGAAAGATAAATTAACATCATACCAAGGGAACAACCCAATAAAACAGAGTAGCTGCACAACTTGCACAAACACTCAAAATGCCGAAGATGCTCAAATGGTATTGCTCTCACTTGGTTATACAAAAGAAGAAGTTTCAGGCGCAATAGGACAAGTTTTGGCAAAACTTCCACAAACCGCCACTGCCGAAGAAATCCTAAAAGATGCCCTAAAAATCTTGTCTATATAAACCTAGGACAAAGTAGGTTTACTTTACTAAGCCGACAAATAATATATGTCATTACAAAAACCGAACAACTATGGCAAAATGTCCCCCCCCCTAAAAAGAATATGCCATTGCTAAAGCATAGAAAATTTGTGTGAACGTTGTGTTCACATAATTTTCTTGCTATTCAGAATCTCTTACTAAACAAAAAGGTCATGGTCACCCTGAACTGACTAGAATATGAGTTGAGGTGAAATCGAAACGTAATATTCTGTTCCTACTTGATGTTTCAGCATCT
>DHMN01000010.1:0-5075 GCA_002405805.1 Cyanobacteria bacterium UBA4641
TTGAGTCCGTCGCGGACGTCGGGAAGTGCTCTTGACGTGATAACGGACATGGAGTAATCAAGGAAGCTTTTGCGCATTTCACCGTTAAGGTCAACGTCAATGATTGTCTGGTTTTCAAATCTGAGGTCATCGTTATTTCTTTCCATTCGTTATCACCCCTTTATACATCAAGATTCTGAACGTATTTTGCGTTCTTTTCAATGAAGTCACGTCTCGGTTCAACCTTGTCACCCATAAGGATTGAAAAGGTTTCATCCGCCTGCATTGCGTCCTCAAGGTTGACTCTGAGCATTATTCTTCTTTCCGGGTCCATTGTTGTTTCCCAAAGCTGTTGTGGCATCATTTCACCCAAACCTTTAAAACGTTGAATTTGCAAACCTTTTTGACCTCTATCATCGATAAGTTTTTGCAATTTTTCAAATGAATCAATTTCGTATTTTTCTGTATCTGTTTCCAAAATCAAACCATCTGATTCTTCAATCAAGAAATCACGAATTACAGGGTAAGCCGCTTTCAATTTCTTATACTCTGAACTCTTGATGATATTTTGGTTCAAAATTACATGTTCTTCATCATTCAAGTGCAACATAAATGAATATTTTGAATTTTCAGGATTGTATTTTACTTCAACCTTATAATTTTCAGCCTCTTGAATATTGTAGTTTTGAGCGTGGTCAACCAAATAGTGGTTCAAGTAATCGCAAACCTCGTTCATTCTTGATTGACTGTCAAAGTCTTCCAATTTGATATCTGAACGGATTAAACCTCTCAAAAATACTGCAGGATACAAGTTCAGAATTGGGTTGTTGTAAGAACGATAAAATTCTGACATGTTTTTGATAAGGTCTAATAACTCATCACCTGTTTTTACATTTTTCTTTTCTTTATCTGACAAGCTCAAATTCTTGATACCACGCTCTTTCAACATTTTGTCCAAAACGTGTTCATTGAACAAATACTCAGCGGTTTTGCCTTGAGTAACCTTGAACAACGGAGGTTGAGCAATATATACATAACCATTTTCAATAAGCGGTTTTGCGTATCTAAAGAAGAATGTCAACATCAATGTTCTGATGTGAGCACCATCGACATCGGCATCGGTCATGATGATAATTTTGTGATATCTCAATTTATCAATCTCAACTTCTTCCTCGTTTCTGCTGATTTTGATACCGAAAGCTTGAACCATTGATTGAATTTCGTTATTGGCATAAATTCTATCAAGTCTTGCTTTTTCAACGTTAAGAATTTTACCTCTCAATGGCAAAATTGCTTGGAACATTCTGTTTCTGCCTTGTTTTGCAGAACCACCTGCGGAATCACCTTCGACTAAGAAGATTTCGCATTTTTCAGGTTCGCGGTTAGAACAGTCTGCCAATTTCCCCGGAAGGGTAGAATTTTCAAGAACAGATTTTCTTCTTGTAAGTTCTCTTGCTCTTCTTGCAGCCTCTCTTGCGCGTTGAGCTTGAAGAGTTTTTTCCAAAATTGCTTTTGCGATTTTGGGGTTAAATTCAAGCCATTCTTGCAACTTGTCGCGAACGGCATCTTGAACGGCGCCCATTGCCTCTTGAGAACCAAGTTTTTCTTTTGTTTGACCTTCAAATTCAGGGTTAGGAATTTTAACAGAAACAATTGCTGTCAAGCCTTCTCTAACGTCTTCACCTGATAAGTTTGATTCAGAGTCTTTCAAGATATTATTTTTTCTTGCGTAATCATTCAATACACGAGTGATTGAATTTCTGAAACCTGTTAAGTGAGTACCGCCTGAATGTGTGTTGATGTTGTTTGCAAAAGATAAAACACTTTCTTGATAAGAATCAGTGTATTGCATTGCAACTTCAACTTGCAAATCACCAACAACTTTGTCAATATAAATAGGTTTTTCATGAAGAACGGTTTTATTTTTGTTCAAAAATTCTACATAACTACCGATACCACCTTCATAGTGGAATGTTTCAACTTCTTCCGAGTCATGACGAGAGAAGATAATTTTCAAACCTTTGTTCAAAAATGCCATTTCTCTCAATCTGTTACCGATTACATCACAGTCAATTTCTGTAGTTTCAGTAAAGATTTCAGGGTCAGGCCACCAAGTTGTTTTTGTACCTGTTTTGGTTGTAGGTTCGCATTTTTCAACAGGTGCAAGAGGTTCACCTCTCATATATTCTTGACGCCAAACATATCCGTCACGAGAAACTTCTACAATATATTTTTCTGATAACGCGTTTACAACAGATGCACCTACGCCGTGAAGACCGCCAGATACTTTATAACCGCCATCTCCGAATTTGCCACCTGCGTGCAGTACGGTGTGAACGATTTCCAAAGCTGATTTTCCGCTATCAGGTTTGATATCAACAGGAATACCACGACCGTTATCTTCAACAGTAATACTATTATCTTTGTGGATAGTTACATGAATATCTGTACAAAAACCTGCTAAAGATTCGTCAATAGAGTTATCAACGATTTCGTAAATACAGTGGTGCAAGCCTCTTTGTGAAGTTGAACCGATATACATCCCCGGTCTTACTCGAACAGCTTCCAAACCTTCCAAAACCCTGATGTTACTAGCATCATATTGTTTTGAAGTATGAGTCTCAATCTCTTCATACTGTTGTTCAACTTGTTCTTGAACCTGAGCTTTCTCAACTTCTTTTATCGCTTCCATACCTTTATCATTAATAATATCTTGTGCGTTATCAGCCATATACTTCTCCCTAATCTACTGGTATATGTACAGTATAGCACAAAAACAGGTATCTTAACAAATATGTTTACTTATGTTAGCAAAACATAAACAATTAGCCTAAAATCAGTAAATTAATATTGACAATAGAGTCTTATAGCTGATAAAATTTTACTGGGTAACTATATCCAAAAATTAGTGTACAATGTTTAATAACAAACTTGGCAACGGAAGGTGAAATGGAAAAAATCAGCGTAAAAATATGTCTTGGAGAAACTTGCTTTGTAATGGGAGCAGAAAATATTCAAGAGCTTAGCCGATTACTTCCTGAAAAATATGGCGACAGAATAGAACTTGCAGGGACTCCTTGTATGGGCTATTGTGCTGCTGATTGGGAAGTTTCAAAAGCACCTTATGCCAAAGTTGATAACGATGTTATCAAAGATGCGACAGTCGAAAAAATTATTTCGGCAATAGATGAAAAATTAGCTAAGTAGAAAATAGAAAAGGAAAAGAAATGGCTGTAAATTCACCAAGACAAACATCTCAACTAAAAAGAGAAATTCTCGTAAGATTAATTAAAGCATATCTGAGCGATAATTTTGAAGAAAACACAAGATTAATCCCTTACGATATGAGACCAAAAGGCAGCGAAGTTCCATACAGATGCTGTATTCATAAAGAAAGAGCTATCTTGAGAGACCGTGCAATCGCAGGATTGGGTTTATCAATCGAAGAGGCTGATGACAGTGTATTATTGTCAACTTACGCAAAACAAGCAGAAGAAAGAAAAGAACCTGAAGCACATCCGTTGACTGTTCTAACAACTGCTTGTAAAGGTTGTGTACCTTCAAGAATATATGTAACAGACCTTTGCCAAGGTTGTGTTGCGAGACCTTGTGAATCAACTTGCCGTTTCGGTGCAATTTCTGTTCATGACGGCAAATCTCACATCGACCCTGAAAAATGTAAAAATTGCGGTATGTGTGCTCAAGTTTGCCCTTACCAAGCAATTACAAAAATCATCGTTCCTTGTGAAAACGCTTGTCCTGTAGGTGCTATTGCAAAAGACGAAGAAGGTCATGCAAGAATCGATTTTGACAAATGTATTTCTTGCGGAAAATGTGTAAGTGCATGTCCATTCGGTGCGGTTCACGAAAAAAGCCAAGTTATTGATATCCTTCAAACAATGAAGGCAGGTAAAAAAGTTGTTGCAATGATTGCCCCTGCAATTATGGGTCAATTGCCTTGCTCACCAAAACAATTGAAACAAGCTATCTTATCACTTGGTTTCAGTGATGTTGTTGAAGTTGCAGAAGGTGCTGATATCACAACTAAAAATGAGGCTGCTGAATTTGTTGAAAGAATGGAAAGAGGAGACGGTTTTATGACAACATCTTGCTGTGCAGGATATAATGAACTTGTTGAAAAACATGTTCCTGAATTAAAACCTTTCCGTTCAGAAACAAAAACCCCTGCATACTACACAGCAGAATTAGTTAAAAAAGAAACTCCTGATGCTGTTACAGTATTCTTTAGCCCATGTGTTGCCAAAAGACGTGAGGCTCTTCAAAACCCACAAATCGATTACGTTTTGAACTTTGAGGAATTAGGTGCATGGTTCACTGCACTTGATGTAAAAGTTGAAGCTTGTGATGAATCAGAATACAGAAAAGAATCTTCAGCAGAGGCTAGAAACTTTGCAGTTACAGGTGGGGTTGCAGGTGCTGTAAATGCATTACTTGATGATGATAAAAAAGCTACCCCTTATGTAGTTGACGGTTTGAATAAACAATCAATCAGAGACTTGAAGAAATTTGCTAAAAACGGCAAATGTGATTTGGGTAACTTGATTGAAGTTATGGCTTGTACCGGCGGTTGTTTGGGCGGTTCTGCTACAATCAACGCATATAAACCTGCTGTAAAACAATTGACAAACTATGTAAAAGAAAGTCCTGAAATTAAAGACGTAGTGAAAAAATAAGGGCTAATGTTGATATTTTTTTACACAGAGGGATTTGCATACGCAAATCCCTCTGTTGTGTTTTGGGTAAATTTTTTATTGTCATTTTGAAGGATTTTAAATTAAGTTTATATGCCATTGGAATAGTAGGTCGACATTGCCATGCCGGCAACAAATTATTTGTCATTCTGAAAGCTTAGAAAATTTGTGCGAAGTATGAGTGCATAATTTTCTAGCTATTCAGAATCTCTAATCTTACACATAGGTCTATGTCATTCTGAATTTATTTCAGAATCTTTTCCATAATTAATATTTAGCAAATATTACTATTGATAAATCCTGATTATTGAAAGGATTCCGAAACAAGTTCGGAATGACAATACTATTTTTGTTCAATTTTGTTCACACGGCGCACTTGCCAAA
>DHMN01000010.1:5123-5277 GCA_002405805.1 Cyanobacteria bacterium UBA4641
CCGCAGTTCAGAATGACATAGACTTATGTGTTTAATTAATATACTCGTACAGCCTGTAGGTCGGCTTTACCATGCCGACAATTTTAAATGTTGGGCTATAGTGAGCCAAAATTTACTTTGTCTCTTCAAATTTGTCACCCTGAACTGACTAGAA
>DHMN01000010.1:5365-8498 GCA_002405805.1 Cyanobacteria bacterium UBA4641
TCCTACTTGGTGTTTCAGGGTCTCTAATATTACAAATTAAGCATAAGACTAAATCTGTTAAATTTAAGATGCTGAAACAAGTTCAGCATGACAGAAATAAATTACGAGGAACATTGACTTACAAATATAAGATGAGTCTTGATGGAGCGTAGTAATCCCCTACGAGTTTTGCAGAGGTTTAACTCTCCACCGCAAAACATGCACAACGATGAGATGGCGCAATGGTCTTCAAATGAGGAACTTCGTGCGTACAAATATCCATACAACATTCACACCTTGGATGGAATTTACAACCATCAATCTTTTGCGATAATGTCGGTGGCTGTCCTTTTATTGTCTCTAATTTTTTACCCCTATTGGACGGCAAGGATTTCAACAAAGCTTTTGTATAAGGATGTCTTGAGTTTGAGAAAAACTCTTTGTTTGGAGCGCGCTCAACTATTCGCCCTGAATACATCACCGCAATTTCGTCTGCATTTTCGCTCACTAGCGCCAAATCATGAGTAATCAACAAAATAGATGTATTATTTTGCTTTTTGATGTCATTTAAAAGACTCATGATTTGAGCTTGAATCGTCACATCAAGCGCGGTTGTAGGTTCATCTGCAATAAGAATTTCTGCATTGCATGCCAGTGCCATAGCTATAATTGCACGCTGTTTCATTCCGCCTGAAAATTCATGCGGATAATTTTTTAATCTGGATTTTGCATCAGGGATTTGAACCGATTCAAACGCTTCAATCGCTTTTTTCTCCGCCTCTATCCCATGCAAATTTTGATGAATTTTTATAATCTCCAACAGCTGGTCACCAACGGTATACAATGGATTTAGTGAAGTCATTGGGTCTTGTGGAATCAGTGCAATTTTTGAACCTCTGATATGCTGCATTTGACTTTGAGTCTTATCAAGAAGGTTTTCGCCATTAAAATAAATTTCACCGCTTGTAATTTTTGCACTTTTAGGAATAAGTTTTAAAATACTCATTGCGCTCATTGTTTTGCCACACCCTGATTCACCAACAATTGAAAGCATTTTCCCTTTTTCAAGAGAAAAAGAAACATCAAAAAGCGCTTGCCTAAATGTGTCTTCGCACTGAAAGCCTAAATTCAAATTTTTAACTTCAAGAATTGCCATTTGTGGTTAATTATATAATTATCCAACCTGTATGTCCATAGGTCGAAAAGGGGATAGCAAAATTCAAAAGGCGCGGAGTGGTTTCCTCACCGCGCCTTTTATAAAAATAAAGTAGTCCGTAAGCCGTGTTCTGTTTATAGATAATCATCTGTCTGGTATTAGGATTGCTCCTAATCTCTAGCGATTTTTCCGAAGATGGCGAACAACCTTAGCCTTCGTGTCAATCTTGCATCCGACCGGGGTTTACCTAGCTGATACCTTCCGATATCACTGGTGAAGCTCTTAACTCACCGTTGCACCATCGCCTGTGATTATAAATAATCCATTGGCAGTCTACATTTCTGTGGCACTATCCGCCGACTCACATCGCCCGGAGTTTCTCCGGCGGTCTGTTCTGGGATGCACGGACTTTCCTCACTCGAGCTAATCTCAAGCGCGATTATCCGACTACTTTAAACTTTAGTCCTCATCATTTGAGTTCTTTTCACTTGTAATATTTCTATTAACTTTAACTGCGTTTTTAGCCCAGTCGTTAGTATCGTTTACAATATCAATTTGACCGTTCCCATAGATTTCCATTTGAAATCTGTCAAAACCGTTTGTTTTACCATTGCAGGCATTTCCAGAGCCTAATTCAGTTGAAAATCCGCAGTTAGGGTCATTTTTACCATTAACATCAACTGTCAACATAATAGAACCGCCTTTTCCTGATGATGAGAAATTCGCATCAGAAAAAGCCCAATTCATACCATCTGGGGTATCAAATCTGTCGGTTGGGGTTCCTGAGGCAGGCAAAACGCCAAGCTTATCTTCAAACAATGTTTTGAATTTTATTGCAGCATTAGCAGTATCCGTGTGAGATTCATTCCACATCCTGCAGTTTACGGTACCTGCAGGGTCATCAAAACCGATACGCGGATTGGTAATTGCTGATGTTTTATCAGGATAGCAAGATTCATCGTTAATCAAATCACTGACAACAGATTGTACGGAGTAATACGCGCGTTTTGCCATAATTGTGTTTTGGTTTGGCATCATATTAAATATTACAGGTAACAAAATTGCACACAAAATTGCAATTACGCCCAAAGCTACCAAAAGTTCTGTCAACGTGAATGCTTTATTCGATTTCATCATCTTTTCAAATCCTCTATCCATATAATAATAAATATATTCATATTATATCATGTTCAGTTGTAATTTTCAATATAATGTGTTATAATGGTAGTAGTAGAGAGTAATACGAGGACTTAAAATATTTGTTTGGATTGTAAAATTTTGTTTACATAATAGCAAAATAATCCGTTCAGATGAGTTAATAACACATCACACAAATTATAATGTGTAGGATAAACACGAATATTTAGGGTACACGAGCTCTAAATACAAGAGTATAAGGGTAGAAAATATGGTCGATAACAGGTCTGCGGGCTTTTTCGGTATCGGTGGCGCTTTCAATTTCAAAAGCGGAGATATTTCAGGAACAGCGGCAAAATTATCAGATGATAAAATGGGACAAGGCGGGGAATATTTTTCTCAACGCGGTCAGGAAGAAGAACAACAAGCCCCTGCCAACCAATATATGGACCAAAGTGCTGTATTGCGCGCTACTCTTAATTCTTTAGCAATGATGAATGTTGCAAACGTGATTAATGCTAAAAAACGCAAGCCTGTTGTGGATGAAGAGGATAAAATCACAGAAGACTTGAAAGAAATTTTACGAGTGAAAAAGCTCCAAAATCAACAAAACCGCAAACAACAAGACGAAGAATTTGAAGAGTAGAAACTCAAATATACCCTATAGGTTTGAGTCATAAAATAACTAACTATATGTGTCATTCTGAAAGCTTAGAAAAATTAGACGAATGGAATGAGGCTAAATTTTTCTTACTATTCAGAATCTATCAATGTTGATTTTGCCGGCATAGCAATGCCGACCTACGTAAACTATTTGTACAAATAGGTCTATGTCATTCTGAACTGCGGATTTTGGCAAGT
>DHMN01000022.1:0-1463 GCA_002405805.1 Cyanobacteria bacterium UBA4641
AGTAGGGTGGGCTCACTAGCCCATCTGTAAATAGCCTCCCCCTCCACTTCTCATCTCCTACAAACATAGGATATTTTCGTAATCTATTTCGGTTATCATATTGATATGGCAAGTTATGACCAAAACGAAGAAGATAAGGAATTGAAGTCTGTTGGGCTGGAATTGATGTTTTTGACTCCGGAGAAATGTTCATCAACCGAGGGTATCACTGCGGTTGAACTTGCTAAGCTTGTCGGTTTACCTTCTGATATTGTGAAAAAAAAGTTGAATATCTTAAAAGAACACGATATTGTAACCGTCAAAGGCATAAATCCAAAATATTGGAAGTTTAACGAATACAATTTTCAACGTATGGATGAAGATGATGAAATTTTTCGTTTGCTTTGCAGTTTTGACGATGTGGATTTTGACAAGTATTTTTCCTACTAGATACAAGAAATGTAGTATGTAAACTCAGTTTTGGTTATGTTATTATAAACAAAAGACAGACAATAAAAGGAGCAATTAATGACATCAAGTACGAACCAATTTATAAAACCCCTATCAACAAAAATCAATGATGCCGGAAATATCGAAATCGGCGGTTGTGATTTGGTTAAACTTGCTGAAAAATACGAAACTCCTTTATATGTCATTGATGAAGAAACTTTGCGCTCTATTTGCAAGGATTATAAACAAGCCTTTTCAAAATACCCAAAAACTCGTATGATGTACGCATCAAAGGCTCTTTGTACAAGTGCAATTTCAAAAATTTTGGACGAAGAAGGCTTTGGATTTGATGTTGTTTCAGGCGGGGAAATTTACACCGTTTATAAAGCAGGTATTGATATGTCTCACGTCCTATTCAACGGTAGTAACAAATCTTTTGATGAATTGTCTTTGGCACTAGAAGTTGGTGTTGGCAGAATTTCTGTAGATAATTTCTTTGAACTTGCTTTATTGGATGAAATCGCCCAATCAAAAGGCAAAAGTGCAGATATTTTGTTGAGAATAACTCCTGGGATTGAATGTCACACTCACGAATATATCCAAACAGGTCACTTGGATTCAAAATTCGGTTTTGACTTGACCCAAATTGATGATGCGGTTGAACTTATTCAAAACGAATACAAAAATATCCGACTTCACGGATTGCACGCACATATTGGGTCACAAATCTTTGAAACAAGTATTTATCCTGATGAAATTGAAATTTTGGCAAGAGAAATCGCAAGATTAGATGAAAAATTCGATTTGAAATTGGACGAAATCAATATCGGCGGCGGACTTGGCGTAAAATATACACAAAAAGATGTTCCGCCATCAACTTACGAAATTGGCGAATTGATTGTAAATAAATTAAATGAAGTGATTCCTAAATACAATATTGATGCTCCGACAATCTTTTTGGAACCTGGGAGAAGTATTATTTCAACTTCCGGCATAACTTTGTATACACTAGGAAGTTCAAAACAAGTTCCACA
>DHMN01000022.1:1551-1802 GCA_002405805.1 Cyanobacteria bacterium UBA4641
TCAATGTATCAGGCTGAATATTTGGCTGAAATTGCAAATAAAAAAGAGGATGCAAAATTAGAAAAAGTAACTGTTGCCGGCAGATTCTGTGAATCAGGTGATATTTTGATTAAGAATATTGAATTACCTGAACCAAGTGAAGGTGATATTTTGTGCGTATATAATACAGGTGCATACAACTACTCAATGGCATCAAATTATAACCGCGTACAAAAACCGGCGATGGTACTTGTAAATAATTCTCAATCTGA
>DHMN01000022.1:1838-3958 GCA_002405805.1 Cyanobacteria bacterium UBA4641
TCTGATATTATTATCAATAGAGAGACATTAGACGATTTGATAGCACACGATGTAATTCCTGACAGGTTAAAGAAATGATAGATGATTTATTAATGTTGTTTCAAAATTTCATAGGCAGTTGGCATATTTATATCAAAGATACCTTTGGTTGGAAAAATATCTTTGAAATATTTATCATTGCGGCAATATTAATAGTTTTTTATCAAAAATTCATCAAAAACACTAACTCTGAAAAGTTTGTCAAAGGTGCTGTAGCACTTGTATTCTTATGGATTTTAAGTGAAATTTTAGTAGCATTAGATTTGACAATTTTGGGTGTATTTATCCGTTCAATTGTTACATTGGTTGCCCTCAGTTTGATTGTAATCTTCCAACCTGAATTGAGAAGATTTTTAGGCTACCTTGGTCAAATCGATTTTTTCAAAAGACTATTTGAAAGTGATAAAAATGACGAATCAAATAAGTCAATTGACGTTATAAAAGAAATTATTGAGGCGGTTAAATATTTGTCAAAATCTCACACAGGAGCATTGATTGTTTTCCAAAACGATTTGAGCAATACTTACCACGACGTTGGAACAAGATTAAATGCAGATGTTTCTACAGAATTATTATTGACAATTTTTCACGTAAATACACCACTTCATGATGGCGCGGTTGTTATTAGCGGTTCAAAAATCATTTCAGCAGGTGTGTTGCTACCTTTGACTGACGACCCTAAATTGAGTTGGAAATATGGAACACGTCACAGAGCAGCAATCGGTATGACTGAAACAAGCAATGCAGCTTGCCTTGTGGTTTCTGAAGAAACAGGCGATGTATCCATTACACTTGACGGAACTTTGAAAAAATATGATGACATCCCTACTTTGAAGGCAGATTTAGAAAACATTTTAGGATATAAAAAACCTGAACAACAAGAAAAGAAATCTATTTTTAACTTGGAAAATTTAGTTACTTTGAAAAAAGATAGGAAGTAATTTATGCCAACAAACGAACCTTCAAAAAAAGATATTCTCTTAAAGATGTTAAAAAACTTTTTGTTTATAACATTTGGTGCAATTGTCGCGGGCTTTGCACTAGAGGCGTTTTTGGTTCCTAATTCCGTTATTGATGGTGGTGTAATCGGTATTTCAATGATTATCAGCCATGTTACAAAATGGAACTTAGGTTTGTTGGTTATTATTTTGAACCTTCCATTTATCGCACTTGCGTTTAAAAAGATGGGAAAAATGTTTGTTTTGCAAACCGCTTACGCAAACGTTATATTGGCACTTGCCCTGAACTTTTTCCACAGCTACAAAGTAACAAATGATATTTTGTTATCAACAGTCTTTGGCGGTATTGTTTTGGGTGCAGGTGTTGGGTTAATTTTGAAAAACGAAGCATCTCTTGATGGAACAGAAATTCTTTCACTGTTGGTGTCTAAAAAGTTCGGATGTTCTGTCGGTGAATTTATTATGGGCTTGAACCTGTTTATCTACTTGGTTGCAGGCAAAGTTTTCGGTTGGGAAAGCGCAATGTATTCAATTTTGACATACTTTGTAGCATCAAAAGTTATCGACATTGTGATGGAAGGTTTGAACAGTTCAAAATCTGTCAGAATTATCAGTGATGATGCAGGTTCAATCGGAAACGCATTGATTGAAAAACTTGATATCAGCGTAACATACCTAAAAGGTATTGGCGGCTATTCAGGTCAGGACAAGGATTTGATATACTGCGTTATCACAAGATTAGAGTTGCCCAAAATGCTTGAAATTATCAAAGATATTGACCCAAATGCGTTTGTCTCTGTTGTCGATGTCCACGAAACTTATGGTGGCAGATTCCGCAAACATGTTGATAAAATTTAATATATAGACAATTTCAGAAAAATATAATATACTAAAAAGAAGAGAAGAAGGAATAATAAATATGGCAAAACATAGTGATACAGTACCTATAGAGGTTACTATTTTAACCGCAGACCATGATATTAAAGGGGTTGTGCATGTTTCAAAATATACAAACACAAACCGCGAATTGACAGATTTATTGAACGATAAAGAAAGAAGATTCTTGGCAGTTACAAATGCTGAAATTTATCCGAGAGTAGGTAACCAATCACCAAGAAGATA
>DHMN01000078.1 GCA_002405805.1 Cyanobacteria bacterium UBA4641
AACAAGTTCAGCATGACTAAAATCAAATGGATAGACCCTGAAACGAGTTCAGGGTGACATAATTGTTGGTTCGGCTAGTGTCCCACAAAATTTCCGAAATGTTAATTTTTTGTTTATTTTTTTAAGATTTTCCAAAATGGATGTTATAACAATAATATAGAAATAAGAGTATATTAATTAGAAAAGGAGATAAAGATTATGGCAAAAACAATTGGTATCGACCTTGGTACAACAAACTCAGTAGTTGCAGTTATGGAAGGTGGTAAACCAACCGTTATAGCTAACGCAGAAGGTTCTCGTACAACCCCTTCTATCGTAGCATTTTCAAAATCAGGTGAAAGATTAGTTGGTCAGTTGGCAAAACGTCAAGCTATCGTAAACCCTGACAGAACAATTGCATCTATCAAAAGACACATGGGCGATAATTATAAAGTAAATATTGATGGTAAAGATTATACCCCTCAAGAAATTTCTTCAATGATTTTGAGAAAATTGGCAGATGATGCATCTAAATACTTGGGTGAAAAAGTTACATCTGCAGTTATCACAGTTCCTGCATATTTTAACGATGCTCAAAGACAAGCAACAAAAGACGCAGGTAAAATCGCAGGTTTGGATGTTTTGCGTATCGTAAACGAACCAACAGCAGCAGCTTTGGCTTACGGTCTTGAAAAAGAAAAATCTGAAAAAGTTTTGGTATTCGACTTAGGTGGTGGTACATTTGATGTTTCAGTTCTTGAAATCGGTGATGGTGTACACGAAGTATTGTCTACATCAGGTGATACTCACTTAGGTGGTGATGATTTCGACCAAAAAGTTATGGATTGGATTTGTGAAGAATTTAAAAAACAAGAAGGCATTGACCTTAAAGGTGATAAACAAGCTATGCAACGTGTTAAAGAAGCTGCAGAAAAAGCTAAATGCGAATTGTCTTCAGTATTTGAAACAAATATCAACTTGCCATTCATCACAGCCGATGCTAACGGTCCAAAACACTTAGACTTGAACTTGACAAGAGCAAAATTTGAAGAATTATCTTTTGACTTGTTAGAAAGATGTAAAAAACCGGTTGAACAAGCTATTCAAGATGCCGGTATTTCAAAATCTGAAATCAATGAAGTTGTATTAGTTGGTGGTTCTTCTCGTATCCCTGCTGTACAAAAATTGGTTAAAGATTATACTGGCAAAGAACCTAACCAATCAGTAAACCCTGATGAAGTTGTTGCCGTTGGTGCTGCAATCCAAGCAGGTGTATTGGCAGGTGAAGTTAAAGATATCGTTCTTTTGGATGTAACTCCATTGACATTGGGTATTGAAACATTGGGCGGTGTAATGACTCCATTAGTTCCAAGAAACACTACAATCCCTGTTTCTAAATCTCAAGTATTCTCAACCGCTGAAAACAACCAAACAGCTGTAGATATTCAAGTTCTACAAGGTGAAAGACCTATGGCTAGAGATAACAAATCTTTAGGTATGTTCAGACTTGAAGGTATCGCTCCTGCAATGCGTGGTATTCCTCAAATCGAAGTTACATTCGATATTGATGCCAACGGTATCGTAAATGTTTCAGCTAAAGATAAAGCTACAGGCAAGGAACAAAAGATTACAATTACTAACTCTTCTAACTTGTCTGAACAAGATATTGACAAAATGGTTAAAGAAGCTGAAGCAAATGCTGCAGAAGACAAAAAGAGAAAAGAAGAAGCTGAAATTAAAAACAATGCTTCTAGCTTGATTGCATCAGCAGACAGAGTTATGAAAGATTTTGAAGGCAAAATTGATGCCAACGATAAATCTAAATTGGAAGAACAAAAAACTGCATTACAAAAAGCAATTGATGAAAACAAACCGGTTGACGAATTGAAAAAATTGTCAGAAGAATTGCAACAAACAATGTTTAGTATTTCTCAAAAAGCTTATGAAGCAGTTCAAAAAGACGGTGCAGCTGCTCAAAGTGCAAACTCTGAAAGTGCATCTTCAAATGATTCTTCTTCAAATAACAACGATGATGATGTTATTGATGCAGAATATACAAAAGAATAATCTTTTTCACATATATTCTTATGAAGGATGGAACATACGTTCCATCCTTTTTTGTTGGTGGTCATTCTGAAAGGATTAAAAATCAAGTTGCACAGCAACGTAGATTTTATCCTATTCAGAATCTCCAACTGCACAAAATAAGTATTGTCATTCCGAACTTTACAAAGCGAACCATTGAGCTAGAGCGAAATGTGTGAGCCTGTATGCGGGCGTAGGCTGAGCTGTTTCGGAATCCTTTTAATAATCAGAATTTATCAATAGCAAAATTTGCTAAATTATTTATATGGAAAAGATTCTGAAATAAATTCAGAATGACATAGACCCCTTTGCTATATTTAGAGACCCTGAAACAAGTTCAGCATGACAAACCCTCTCCTAGGGACACTAGCCGAACCAACGAGCAACGCGAGTTGTGTGAGACTGCGTGCCGTATGGCTGAGGGCAGGGTGAGGGTTAGTCTTTTCTTTTTTAAGCACTCCGTGCAGGGGTGCTTTTGGTGGCAAAAGCACCGCAAAACCACCGACACGCAAATGTTCACATCAAACTTAAAACTCGTACCGTAGCCGAATAGCTCGTCACTTCATTCCTCAAACAAATTCGGCTTTTGTCGTTTACTCGTTTTGTTTGATTG
>DHMN01000048.1 GCA_002405805.1 Cyanobacteria bacterium UBA4641
TTACTTTCAACCCAAATTTTACCGCCATGAGCCTCAATAATTTGGCGAGACAAATATAGTCCTAAACCTGTACCAGTTGAACGTTTTTTGCTTGTTCCTTGAGAAAATCTCATAAACAAATGAGGCAAATCTTCTTTTGGAATACCGTTACCGTTATCTATCACAGAAAATATCAAATCTCCTGATTGAGCTTTTACATGGATATCGATTGTTCCACCTTTATTTGTGTAATTTAGTGCATTACCGCACAAATTTGTAATTACACGTTTTATTTCCGCACGGTCAGCATCAATCAACAAATCATCATCCACATCACAGTGAAGATTGAAAAATATATCTTTTTTCTTTGATAAGGGCTCGAGTTCTTCGTAACATTGAGTCACTAAATCTTTAATATTGAATACCGTTTTACAAAGTGACAATTTGCCGCTTTCAAATCTGTAAACTTCAAGCAACGCATTAACAAGTCCCAACAAATCTTCATTACTTTGCAACATAGTTGAAAGTAAAACTTTTTGCTGGTCTTTAATCTCTCCAAGCGAACCATCCAAGAAGAATTTCAAAGTCTGAATAGCTGCCAAAAGCGGAGTTCTCAAATCATGAGTCAATGTTGCAATGAAATCGTCTCTCAAGCGTTCGGTTTCTTTTTGAACACTAAAGTTTCTGATAACTCCGACAAACTTTTCTTCATCAGAATATTCATTTGACAGTGAGGCAAAATTAATTTCAACAGGAATAGCCTCATTATTCAAAACATTTCTAATATACAAATCTCTCAACAAAAATTCTGAATTTTCGCAAGACAAACCCAAAATTGAAGATTTGACAGAAGATTTCGGAGCCTTGTTGAATTTAGGATTATCAGTATATGCAATTTCTTGAATTTTCTTTTTGCAAATAGCCTCAGCAGACAGCCCTACCATATTTTCACAAGCCGGATTTACCTGTTCGATATTACCTTGTGAGTCAATGATAATGATACCATCAGCACAATAATTGATGATTCCTGACAACTTCATATTTGCAAGAGTCAATTCTTTTGTTCGCTCCGCTACAAGGTCTTCCAATTTTTCTGAATATTTGGTAAGCTGAACCTTTGCCTCTTCCAATTGAGCAATTTTATCTCTCAAATCAGCAAGCAAGTGACTGCGTTCAATACCGTTTTTAATATTCATAATCAAATCGTCGTTATCCCAAGGTTTTTCAATATACTTGTAAACGCCGATTTCGTTAATGGTTTTTATGGCATTTTCTTTATCTGCATAAGCTGTCAAAAGAATCATACTTATTTCAGGGTACAGTTTTTTTGCTTCACGCAAAAACTCCAAACCGTTCATTTCAGGCATCAAAAAGTCTGAAATAATCAAATCAGGAGTTTCTGTTTTTAAATATTCTACAGCCTCAATCGGATTGTTGAACACAACAACATCCTTAAAGCCTTCAACCTTCATAAGCGTAGTGAAAGTCGAAGTCAACAATTTATCATCATCAACGTATAATATTTTCCCTAAATTCATATTTACATAATAAAATATTTTTTCAGATTAGACAAATTGTTTACAAAACCGCAATATTCTACACCTTTAGTAATTCGGAGAAGAATATTCTCTATTTGATAATTCTCTATCTATTAAATAAAGTGCGGATTTTTCTGCACCAAAAGCTTTCAATTTAGCAATTATACGAGAGACCGCCGCCTCTTCTTCAATTTGTTCTTTTAAATACCAATCAATGAAATTACGAGTAGACAAATCACATTCGCCCTCGGTCATAGTTGCAACACTATCTATAGCTGTAGTTATTGAGCGTTCGTGTTTATAAATTTGCTCAAAAACATCTAACGGACTATTCATATCAAATACAGGCATTGAAATCTGTGCAAGATGAATTTGAGAATTTCTGCCTAAAACATACTCAAACAGAATCATTCCATGGTCAATTTCCTCTTTAGACTGGACTTTAGTCCAGTTTGAAAAGCCGTATAAACCAATTTCAGAAAAATAAGCAGACATTGAAAGGTATAAATACGCGGAATAAAATTCCTTATTAATTTGCTCATTAAGAATATCTCTAATTTTATCACTAATCATTTTTCCTCCTAAAATCAAGCACTATAGCCTTCCCACAGACCATGGATATTACAAAAAGCACGAGCTTTTTCGACCCCTAATTTATCTTTCAAAACCATAATCGGAATATCTTGTGGTGCAAAATATTGTAATTCCACATTATTTTTATCTTTTGAAATTGTTTCAACAAATTGAATGTAGTGTTCCGGTACCATCGGATGAAGCGCTCGTCCTACTCTAACCTCATACCCATTTTCTGCCGTTTCAACAAACACTGGAACATGTTTTTCGCTCATATCATCATCAGAAACTTCAGGAATCAAGCGAGTCATCGGATGTCCGCAACATACAAGTTCACCTACAGAGGGCAAAATAACCTCAACAAGGTTTCCGCAAGTTTCGCATTTATATAACTCTAAACGCTCTGTCATAGATTTTCTCCTTTCAAAATAAAAGATAAATCTTGAAAGAATAAATTCATTGGTAGATACGGTTACTTAAAAGAGGTAAATTTATATATAACAAAATACGAATTATCTTTGACTGCGTTTTTCGATAAGCAAATCATAACCCAAAATTTCACAAATATTTTTCAGGTCTTTAAAAGTCAGGTATTCTCGTTTTAATTTGGCAGAAAAATTAGCAGGCTTGGTGTTTTTGCCTGTATATTCATTCAACTTGTCGGATAAATCTTTTTGGAGCATATACTCCTTATTTAACAAAAATTTTACCAACTGATAATCAGTCATATCATTTATTATCATCCTAAAATTATAAATTAGTTTGACTTTAATTGTAAAATTAGTTATATTAAACTATATATAAGTAGATTAGATTATATATAGATAGTTTTTATTCATAAAGGAGTAATTATGAAACAATTAAAATCAAACGCATTTACGTTGGCAGAAGTATTGATAACACTGGGGATTATCGGAGTTGTTGCAGCACTCACAATCCCCACATTATTGACAAATCTAAACCACATAAAATTGCAATCTCAATTTAAGGAAGGATATTCAATACTTGCAAGAATGGTAAAAGAGTATAATGCGGATGATGAGCGCGGAAATTTGGTAAATGACCAATCATTATACAAAAATTTCATGAAGTATTTTAACTCAGTAACAGACTGTGGTGATGCAGGTAGAGTTGCTGTCGACACTCAATATTGCATAACAAGAAGAACTAGTGACGGTTCTAAATTTAACCAAGATGATAAATATACCAACTATTCAAAAACTACAGACTCAATTAACACAGTACCACTGGATGATGGGCAATTTTATCTTCAAAATGGAATGTTAATAACTTTTGATATTACAGGAACGAAAAAAGTCAGCATAGACATCAATGGTAAAAGTCAAAAACCCAATGCGTGGGGTCATGACCTATTCACGTTTGAATTAAAAGAATCTGAAAAAGAAGGCGGATACGAACTCGTTCCAATGGGTGCTCCGGGGACTACATATCCGGCGGAGACTTATTGTGATAAAAAGAGCAACGACAAACGAAACGGCATAGGTTGTGCGTACTACGCAATGAAAGATAATACTTATTTCAAAAAATTGCCATAAATCAAATATTTGTGATATAGTAAGATTGAGCCGTACTCCACGGGGATTTGCAATCTCTTGACCCGAAGCTTATGCGGGGTGCAGAGCCTGTTGTGAGGGGTTTATAAGCACTTTGAAATTTGATAGAATCGTTGATAGCAATGGCTAAGATGGCACAAACTTTCGAACCATGTCAGGGGGGAAACTCAGCAGCATTAAGATTGACCTTGTGGGTGTTTTAGTTGTTGAAGGAGAAACTACCAAAGGACAATTTGTTTATAAATTTCGATAGACAGTGGTACGGTTTTTTATTTGGTTTATTTTTTATAAAAAACAATATAATTTTTCAGCACTTCCTCTTTAAACGAATCAGGAAAGGTGTCAAACATATTTATATCAACAAAAAACGGAATATCAGAATCTGTTATACGCCGACGTAACTCAACAATTGAACAACTTACATCGTTAAAAGACTTTATTGTTAAATCTAAATCACTACCGGAATGAGCATCTCCACCCACTCGACTTCCATACGCCCAAATTTCAGCATTAGGACAATATTCATCAAAAATATCCGTCAAAATCTTTTGTTGATAAGGTTTTATAAAAATATTATTCATTTTCAATTACACTTTTCAAATAATTAACATCCTTGATAAAATCTTCTATCAAAGTCAAAGTCTCTTCGGCAAAAGCTTGACCATAATCGTGAGCTGTGTTATTTCTGTTATCACGATATTTCATCCATCTTGAGATTTCATCATCTGATAGTAATGTAAATTTACCGGCAGCACGAAACAAATCCTTGAAAGTTAAACTATCTACAGCTTTTTTACTAGAATAATAATTCAACAAAACCTTACGCAACAACTTGCCTGATTGTTCCAATGTCATTTCAAAACTTTTGACAAGAGAATTTCTGTACATCTCATAGTCAATAGAAGTTTCATCTACAGTTTTTATCATTCTGTAAGATTTTTCTAAAGTTAAAATACAACGTTGTAAATATTCAGTATTTATTGTCATATTTAATTCCCTTACATACGTTCAGGTGCATTGACCGCAAGAATAGCCAATGCATTTGACAATACAGTCTTGAATGCCCAAACCAAAGCTAATCTTGATTTAGTTGTAGCCATATCATCAGTAATTACACGAGTTGAATTGTAGAATGAATGGAACTCGGCAGCCAATTCTTGAACATAACGACAAATTGTATAAACTTGTCTTGTTTGAGCAGATGCAACAATTAGCGGTTTAAATTCTTCAAGTTTAAGTACCAATTTTCTTGCATCTTTAACTGCTAAACCTGTAATATTTTTATCAAATTCAGAAACAAGTTTTTCAAATTCTGCTTCTGAAATAACTGCAGGAATTGTTTTGCCTGTTTCGGTATCAACCTTATCGTTTGTTGCGTTTCTAATAATTGAACAAGCTCTGGCATGAGCGTATTGTACATAGAATACAGGGTTTTCATCAGAATTAGTTTTAGCTAACTCAATATCGAAATCCAAAGTTGTATCAATGTTTCTCATTGCCATCCAAAATCTTGTAGCATCAACTCCAACCTCGTCAATCAAATCTTCAAGAGTAACCATATTTTTACGTTTACCCATACGAACTTCGTTGCCGTTAATCACAAGGTTTACCAATTGTCCGAGCAATACTTCCAATTTATTGGGGTCATAACCTAAAGCCTCAATTGATGCCTTAACTCTTGCTACATAACCATGGTGGTCAGCCCCCCAAATATTAATCATTCTGTCAAAACCGCGTTCTAATTTGTCTACGTGGTAGGCAATATCTGCAGTCAAATAAGTGTTTGAGCCATCAGCCTTTTTGATAACCCTATCTTGGTCGTCACCGTAATCAGAAGATTTGAACCAAACTGCACCTTCTTTTTCGTAAATTTTACCGCTTTTGCGAAGTTTTTCAACACATTCATTAACTTTGCCTGATTTATGCAATGTCAATTCTGAATAGAAATTATCAAATTTAACTCTGAAATTGTCTAACAAATCACGTTGAACTTTTTCTTCATAAGCCTTCGCATAATCGCAATAAACAGCCAATTCGATTTTATCAGCATCGTTATTTACTGCAGCAAGTTCATCTTTTTTGTCAATCAAGAATTGCTTAGCTACAGGAATCAAATAATCCCCTGGGTAGTAATTTTTACGTTCGATTTCATCTTCTGGAAAATCAATTTTCACACCCAATTCTTGTTTTACACGAATAACAAGAGAGCGCCCTAATTTCTGGATTTGAGAACCTGCATCATTTATATAAAATTCTTGATAAACATCATGACCATAAAATTTTAAAAGATTAGCCAAAGCACTGCCCATTGCAGCCCATCTGCCGTGACCGATATGGAACGGTCCTGTTGGGTTTGCCGAAATATATTCTAAAATAATCTTTTCTTTTTCAATATTTTCAGGTCGACCGAAGTTTTCTTTTTTTGAATAAATTTCACCAATCAAATCCACAAGCAAAGAATCTCCGGCTTTAAAATTGATAAAACCTCCAATTACAGAGTATTGCGAATCTTCTTTGTCGATAAATTCAACAATCGCATTAGCAATCATCGGTGGAGCAATTCTAGCAGAACGAGCAAGACAAGAAACATTTACCGCCAAATCTCCAAATTCAGGATTTTTTGGTTTTTCAACCGTCAATGAACCTTTTGTATATTCGCTCATTTGACCTAATTTGCCTGCTGCTACAGCTTTTTCAATTGCACTTTCAATCTTATTCAAAAAATAATCTTTTAACATATCAACCTCATTTTAATATCTTCGTAGGTAAATTGTATAATAAAAAAGACCCTGAAACAAGTTCAAGGTCAATTTTATCAAAATGTTAAGTTAAAAATCGTATTCAGGCACAACAAACGGCTCATTATTTGCATCTTTATCCACAAATGCCAAATAATAATCCATTGCATCCTGTTTACAATTTTCATAAGATTTTTCAGGAATCAATTCAATGTGTTTTTGAGTTCTGTCACCTGAATAATTACCTAAAACAGTTGCATATTTTTCAATCTCAGATTTATCAAGTCCGCCACCATAAGCTTTTGTCTTGGCATCCGTTCCTGATGGTCTGATTTCGATGTATTTATTATCAAATTCAAGATATGTACCATCTCCGACAAACTTGATTGATTTTAAGTTATCAAAGTTTAAACCGTCCTTATTAAAATTATCATTTAAGACCGTTTTTATATCGTCAAGAGAGATAATTCCCTGACGTTTTGCAATCGCCATTGACAAGTAGAACATATCATTTTTTGTTCTCAAAGCTTCACCTGCGATTTTAGCCTCTTTTAATTTATTGATATCAGGCTCAGATTCGTTGTAATACGCAATATCAACACGAGTATCAAATTTGCCGATAATTTTGTTATCAGAAAATACTTCTTTCAAATATTGAGACAAGTAAATTCCAGATTCTGCCAATTTTGAAACAAGAGCAGATGCGACAACGATAGCCTCTGTTGCACTTTTTTCTCTCATTGCAACGGCACATCTGCCATGTTGAGATTTAATCAACTCTTCAGTACCCATAATCATTCCGCCTGATTCTTCACCGCCAAATAAAAGTATTGGATTTACTCCCAAATCAATTGAATTACCGAAAACATCATCAACTATAACACTGTCATTTGGATTGTTTTTCAATTTCAATTCAACTTTTTTCATAATATTGGCAATTTCTTTAAATCCGACAGGAACATTAACAACTTTAACTCCGTTATTTTTAGCCCATTCATCCCAAGATAGAGCAGACGCAGTTGTCTTAATCATAAATCTTGGATGATTTTCCCACAAACCTTGAGTTTTCAATTGTTTTGACCAAAAATCCATCAACATCAAAAATGCTTGGTTTGCAGTAAATACAGTGAGCACTCTGCCATCACCAAACTCAATATAATCAATACCCAAAGATTTTAATTCAGGGATTCTGTCTGAACTTTCAGTCTGAGTAATAGTTAATCGGTCATGGTCTGGGTCAGTAATTAAAACAACTGTACCGACAGGATATTCCTTCAAATTCTCATCATAATGCAATGTATCAATTACTGGAAAAAACTTTGTACCATCAGCTTTCTTAGCCAAAACCGTAGCATCAACCGAATAGTCATAGAAAGCTTTTTCACCTTTTGGAGTAACATCATATTTACCGATTGAATGGAAAAATGGGTCTTCTTCTGTATTAAACCAAACGAATTTATCTTCAATACCCAGCTTTTTCAATACTCTTGATAGTGTGCGGTAAGCTGAACCTCCAACATTTTCAATCGCGATTTTTGATTTAAAGTTTTTAATCAAGTTCAAGTTTACATCTTTTGCAACGCCTGATTTTAGGTATTCAACATACAAATCAACGCCATCATCAATAGATTTCATAACTGATTCATTAATTAATGGATTATCTTTTGCTGAGATTTTAATTTCATAAGAGCCGTTTTTCTTAACTTCATCAAAAACTTCTTGAATTTTATTAACAAATTCCATTGATTCTTCCGGCAAATATTGACTACCTTGTGAATTCAAATCTTTTGTTGCATTTTTTACAGAGATTCCGTGACTTGATGTGATATATTCACCACCCAACAAATCCAACTTGAATGCTAAAAATGATGCCAACCAAATCGGAATAGTTTTTTTGCCAACAGGTACAAGAGTTTCAATACCATTCGCAGCTTGGATTCTTGCAATAGCATCTAAAAACAATTGTGAATTGTATCGAACTTCACACCCTGCAACTTTGATAATTCTTTTATCACCGTATTTTTCTTTTGCAACAAGAGCTTTTGCCAATGTTGCAAGCACAATACCTACCAAATTAATAGGAAATCTTGTATCTTGAGGGAACAAAATATTTTGCGGTCCGCGAATACCTGCGGTTGAAACCTTTGCCTCTTTGGCATAGTTTGCAAACCAATCTTCCAAATTTAACCCTTGCGGATTTGTATCTTTGTCATAAGGCGCCAAATGCTCCTTTTTCAACACAAAAGAAAATTCACCATCTTGTGAAAAATCCATCAAATTAAGATTTTTTACATAATCAGGGGTTTTATCGTACACACTTTTAAATAACTCATTTTCTAAAACGTTATCTGATGTTTTTAACTCAACCATAACTCTCTCCTTTACAATTTCCTAAATAATACAATAAAAATACATTAATAAGTAGCTACTTGAAGGATTTTTGTGTATAATACAGATACAGATTATGGAGAGAGAAAATATGGCAAAACAGAAGAAACAATACTCTACGAGAAAAGCCTCTCAATTCAACATTTGGAGGTCATTATTCCAATTTCTCGTATGTAAAATCGGCTATATGATTAGACTTAAACTGGTGTACAGACTGGAAGTTCACGGTCTTGAAAATGTCCCAAAAGATAATAAATATATCGTTTGTCCAAACCATTTATCAACACTTGACCCACCATTGATGGTTGCAGTTATGCCAAGAAGTGTTTCATTTATGGCAAAAAAAGAACTATTTGATATTCCATTTTTGAGATGGTGGATTGACTGGCTTGGAGCATTTGCTGTAAATAGAGAAAGTCTTGGACCATCTACAGTTAAAACCGTTCAAGAAATCAAAGACAGTAACTGGGTATTAGGAATGTTTCCTCAAGGGACAAGAGGAGTTCCGGGAGAAATTAAAGGCGTTACAAAAGGATTTGCAGGTCTTGCAAAACTTACAAAATGTGACATTTTGCCTGTAGGTATCATTGGAACTAACGAAGTTAAAAGATGGCCTTTTACTGGAAAAATTATTGTTAAAATAGGCAAAATTATACCTTACGATAAAAATACAGAACTTGTAAAAGACAAATGGATTGAACAAATTCAAGAACTTACAGGATTCAAATACGTAGAAGACGACAAATCAGTTGAAACCAAAAACGGAGGCGCAGAATAGGAATGAGCAAGGAAGTACGAAATTTCAACCGAAGATATGCAAAAGAATACAATATATTCAGAACAATTTTTTACATGAGTTTTCTATATATTGTTGTATATGGATTTTTCCTGATATTCTACAATTTTAAAGTAGAAGGTCGCAAAAACATCCCTGCCCACAAAGCAAAATCCGGCAAATATATATATGCAGCAAACCATGTATCCATATTTGACCCTCCAATGGTTGCAATGGCGGCAAATTGTCCTGTTGCATTTATGGCAAAGAAAGAATTATTTGAACCAACAGAAAAATTAAGCTGGCTGGTAAAACGTCTCGGAGCTTTCTCTGTTGACCGCGTAAAACCTGAAATTGCGACATTCAAGACTGTAAGAGATATTGTCAGCACAAGTTGGTCTTTGGGAATTTTCCCTCAAGGCGGAACCAGACCTTACGGAAAACTTGAAGATATCCGAAAAGGTTTTGTAGTAATAGCGAAAAACGCAAAAGCGGATATCGTTCCTGTTGCGATTGCAAAATGGGACGGTTATCCAAAACTAAAACCGTTCACAAGACGTAATGTTGCAATCAGAGTAGGGAAACCTATTCCGTACACTCTAAGTACAGAAGAGATTATCTACGAATGGTGCAAACAAATTTCTGAAATGGCAGATTATGAAAACTGTGCACCATTACCTGAATCAATGCAAACAAAAGAAATCCAAGCGGTTTAAGATAATCGTCTTTGCGAGGAACATTGATTTTCAAATTATATTGTCATTCTGAAAGCTTAGAAAATTTGTGAGAGTTTACGAGTACAAAATTTTCTTGCTATTCAGAATCTCAAACAGAACAAATTTAAAATATTAATACTAGAAATAAAGCCCCTTTTGCAAGGGGCTTTATTTTATCTAAAGAAAGGAATTTTACTTATAAATCATTACACTTGATTCAATTTTTCAAGTGCTGTTTTAGCTGTTTCAGCTACACCTGGGTCTGAGTCATTTTGAGCAATTGTGAAGACTGTTGTCAAATCTTTTTTGTATGCAGGGTTTTGGATATAGCTCAAAGCTTCAATTGCTGATGCTCTTACCATTGGGTTAGGGTTGTCTTTCAAATTGTCAACGATTGTAACTGCTCCCGGTAATTCAGTTAAAGGAACTGTTGTGTTTGACAATTTTGCAACTTCATCACCGTACAATTTTTGCATTATTGCTGATGTGAACAATGCATAACTTTTGTTTCTTTCAGCTTGCTCTTGTGGAGTGATTTTGTTTGCTAATTGTTTATCTGCATCTGTTACATCTTTGCCACTCATAACTTTTTCTCTTGCAGCTGTTTGTTCAGGTGTTGGACCTTCCAATTTGCTTGAGTCAAAGTTGATGATATTTGTCAAAGCATCAAATACTTTTGTATCTACTAATTCAGTAGCTTTTTCAGGTGATTCTTTTACCATATTAGCAATTTCTTCCATAGCTGATGCTTGAACATCAAAGTCAGGGTTTGACAATTTTGCGATGAAAGAGTTCAAATCAACTTGTGGAGTAACTGTTTCAGATGGAACTACTTCAGGTTTTGCTTCTGTTTTAGGAGCTTCTGCTGCTTTTGGAGCCTCAGGAGTTGCCTCTGCTTTTGGAGCTTCAGGAGCTGAAACTGTTGGAGCAGGAACTACAGGAGCTGTAGGTTGAGCTTGAGGAACTTCTGTTACAACTGCCGGAGCTGGTGCTGCCGCAGGAGCCGGAGTTTGTGCAACCGGAGCTGCAGGACTTTCAACTTGTGCCGGTTGAGGAGCTTGAACTGTCGCTACAGGAGCTTGCATAACAGGAGCTACAGGTGGGTAATATGGTTGAACCGGTGCCTGTGGATAATTATATACAGGAGCTTGCGGATATGTATAATATGGCATTGTAGTTTGTGCATATTGTGCATTATTAGCAGGAGCTCCTACTGTCGGATTGTTAATTTCAATGTTTACTGCATTTAATTTCGGTTGTTGTTGGGGTACAGGCATATATGTTGTCTGTTGTTGTACCATGTATGGATTTGTGATTGGTACACTTGGAATTTGATTCATAAGTTTTTCCTTTCCTACATAAAATTGAGTCTATTACCATTCTACCGTTTAAATACCTATGAAGAAAAAATATTGCTAAAATTGCCTTATATTTTAATAAAACTTTACATTAAAAGTTAAAAAGCCCACTATAAGTGGATTTCAAATATTACATTTTTTAAAGACTTATTTTATTGGAAACAGACAAATTTTTATGTTAAAATTGTATTGTTAAGATATAAAAAGTGGTCGAAACACCATATATACTTTGAGGATATAGATGAAGATAGATAAAAATAAGAAAAATCCTATGCGTAAAGCTTTCGGAAAAACTTTAGCGCAAATTGGGGAAGTTAATGAAAAAATTGTTGTCATGGATGCAGATTTGGCATGCTCAACACAAACTAAAATGTTTGCAGACAAATTTCCGAACAGATTTTTTGACTGCGGTATTGCAGAACAAGACATGGTAGCAACAGCAGCAGGCTTGGCATCTCAAGGTAAAATACCTTTTGCGGCAAGTTTTGCGGTATTTGCAACAGGCAGAACTTATGACCAAATAAGAAATGCAGTTTGTTATCCGAAATTCAATGTTAAAATTGTCGGTACACATGGCGGTATAACTGTAGGAGAAGACGGCGCAACTCACCAAGCACTTGAAGATGTTGCATTGATGCGCAATCTACCAAACATGACAGTAATCGTTCCGGCTGACAGCAAAGAATGTGAAGAGGCAATTAAATTTGCCGCCGAGCATGACGGATCGGTTTATATAAGAGTTGCAAGAAGTAGTGTAACAGATATCTTTGATGACAATTACAAATTTAATCCGAATAAAGCTCTTATTGTAAATGAAGGTAAGGATATTTCAGTATTTTCAAACGGTGAAACTCTTGCAGAATGTTTGATTGCAGCAGAAAAACTTGAAAAAGAAGGGATTTCTGTTGAAGTTATTAATGTTCCTGTAGTTAAACCGCTTGATACAAAAACAGTTATTGAAAGTGTTTCTAAAACGAATTTAGCCGTTACTGTAGAAAATCACTCAATAATTGGCGGACTTGGTTCTGCTATTTGTGAAGTTTGTTCAGAAAACAGACCTACAAAAATAAAAAGAATCGGTATTAACGATGAATTTGGACAAAGCGGAACTGCAGATGAACTCATGGAATATTATAAATTAGACTCTGATAGTCTGGTTGAAAGAATCAAAAGTTTTTATAAAGAAAATAAATAATTAACAAGGAAATTAATAATGATAACATTTCAAAATGTCACAAAAAGATACAAAAACGACCATTATGCATTAAAAAATGTAAGTTTGGAAATCCATTCAGGAGAATTTGTATTCATTGTCGGCGCATCAGGAGCTGGTAAATCGACCTTGATGAAATTGCTTTACAGTGAAGAAAAACCAACAAGTGGTGTTATTTCAATCGGCGGATTAAATATCGCAAATATCGCAAATAACAAAATTCCAAATCTTAGAAGATGCATGGGTATTGTATTTCAGGATTATAAACTACTACAAAACCAAAGTGTGTACGATAACGTTGCTTATGTTATCCGCACAATGGGGATTAGTAGCAAAGAAATCGATGCCAGAGTAAACGGAGCATTGAAAATTGTTGGTTTGCACGAAAAAATGCGCGCAAAACCTTCTGAATTATCAGGTGGAGAACAACAAAGAGTAGGTATTGCAAGGGCTATCGTAAACGGTCCGCCGTTATTGATTGCAGATGAACCTACAGGAAACCTTGACCCTAAAAACTCAATGGAAATCATGCAAATTCTTGACCAAATTAACCAAAGGGGTATTACAGTTATTGTGTCAACACACGATAACGCAATGGTTGACTATTTCAGAAAAAGAGTTATCACCTTGGACCAAGGTGAAATAGTAAGAGACATACAAGCAGGTACTTATGAATAAAAATTTAAAATCAAATGTAAAAAAGCACATACCAAAAGACTGGCTATGTGAATTGAGAATATTATATAGACTTGGAAAAGAGACATTCGGCGACATCATCAGAACAGGCTGGGTAAATGTGGTTATCATCACAACAATGGCTGCAATTTTGATGATATTTGGAGCATGTTTTAGAACTGCATTATCTATTTCTGCTTTTTCTAAAGAATTAGGAAGTGCGCTGGAAATTTCAGTTTACCTGAAAAATCATGCTGAAGTCAGTGAAGTCAAAAAAGAAATTCAACAATTTGAGCATGTCGAAACAATTACGGTAATTCCAAAATCTGAATCATGGTCGAAATTAAAAACAGAAATGAGTTTGCCAAACATTGAAAACCCATTGCCTGACACTCTCCACGTAAAAGTAGATTCCCCTGAAAGCTTACAACCTGTATTTGATAACATCAAAAAAATCAGAGCAGTTGAAGATATGAGTTATGCCAAAGATTTGGCTGCAAAAATTGAACTCGTAAACCATGTCTTAAAAACAATTACACTAATTGTAATTGCGATAATGGCACTATTAACAATCACAATTATCAACAACACAATTCAATTGGTTATCCAATCGAGAAAAGAAGAAATTGAGATTATGAGATTGATGGGTGTAAGTAACTGGTATATCAGATTTCCATTCATTATGCAAGGTGCATTTTATGGTTTCACAGGTTCATTATTAGCAATGTTTCCATTGAAATACATTCAAAACGGACTTATTAATGTACACAAGTTCTTTATGATTCCATCTCCTGCTAATGCTCAAAATATTGTACTGATTGTAATGTTTTCAATGAGTATTTTGTTTGGTGCCGTTGGTAGTTTTTGGTGTATCAAAAAACACCTACAGGTATAATCATCAATGATTGATAGCAATAATATATTATTAATAACAGATTATGAAGAAGTAGCAACATCAATTCTAAAAAAATTGGTGTTGTTACGTAAAAACGACAGTATAACTGTTACTAATACAAAGAATTTGAAAAAATCACTAGAAAATTCTTTGTATTGTGTTGTTATCTTGCATGAAACAGAAGACGAAAATTCTACATTAAAAGCTATTAATAATATAAAAGAGTCAAAACCTGATTCTGAAATATTGTTATTATTAAATGATATCAACCCTGAACTCATATTAAAAGCTTACGATAGTGGAATTTATGACTACATTCTGACAGACTCGGAAGACTATGAAATGCTCATAAAGACCATAAATTGTTTCAAATTGCGCTCAGTAAAAGAAAAAGCTGAACGCAACGAAAAGTTTTTATACCAACAAGGCGTTATTGATAGCAAAACAAACTTATACCAATACAAATATTTAAAAGAAATTTTCATTGACTTGTCTGAAAATTTAAGGATTCAAAATGGCGTCTTTGCTATCCTTACACTTGATGAAAAAACGAAAACAAAAATTTCGACAAACAGACTTGCTAATGCAATTAAAACAAGCGTAAGAGCTGACGACATCGTCGCTGTAGCAAGAGGGGGCAAATTCTATATAATTTTACCTAACATTGATTTAGACGGCACTAATGCCTTATTAAATAAAATTCAAGACAAAATGGGAGATGATTTCAAACTCCGAGCCGGTCTATCAAAAATTGGAATCCAATCATTTGAAACACTTGATAAAAATGCCCAAGACGGTTTAATTTCTGCGATACAAAATAATAAAATGAGTGTATGTTTAGAAAACAATCATGATGTTCAAAATTCTTGGTTGGAAGATGATGATACAAACTCTAATAAAAAAGATTTTAAGCTGTTTAAAATGGCTTTTACTAACAAAATGAACAGTGTTATTACTCCGGTATTTTTCAAGACTCAAAAAGAATTTGAAACAAAATTGACAAATACAACAGTCAGTCAATATGCAAATAATGTAGAATGTGTTTTTTGCTTGCAAAATGAAGATGTTCAAAGTGAGTTGATTATCCATTATAACGGTTTTGCAAAATTCAAAATTGAAATAATACATAGCGGACTGGATAGTGCCGAAAATTCAAAAATTGAAATACCATTAAGCAAAATGACAGAAAAATTACTTACGAGTTTGTTAAAGCAATTAAAAGATGAATATAAACGCAGTAGTCAACAAGAAAGGAAAAAATAATGCTAAATATTGAAGACAGCGCATTGGTAATCATTGATATTCAAGATAGATTAGTTCTTGCAAGCAAATATGGTGAAGATGTAGCTAAAAACATGACAAAAATTGCAAAAGCTGCAAATATCTTAAATATTCCAACAGTAGTAACCGAACAATATCCAAAAGGACTTGGCAATACTGTACCTCAACTAAAAGAAGCATTGGCAGAAAATGCTTTTGTTACAGAAAAAGCATCTTTTTCAGCTATGTTAGAACCTGCTTTTGCTGAAAAAATCAAAGCTTTAGGCAAAAAACAAATTGTTATCGGCGGTATTGAAACTCACATTTGTGTACTTCAAACAGCTGCAGCATTGATGAATGAAGGATATGAAGTTTATGTAGTAAAAGATGCTTGCGCAAGCCGTAATAAAAACGAATATAAAACAGGTTTGGAATTGTTAAAACAATACGGTGCAAAAATTTCTTGTACAGAAATCGTTTTATTTGAATGGCTAAAGACTTCAAAACACCCTAATTTCAAAGAAGTTCAAGCACTTATCAAATAATGTGCAAATAATAAATCAATACAAAAGAGAAAGCTCCTAGAACTAGGAGCTTTTCTTATTATAGGCTATATACAACCATTTCACAATTCTTACAATCAAAGCCTAACGGATATTTTTTGCCTTTCACATCTTGCAAATATAACTTGCCACAAGGCTTTCCACACATACCTGATGCGAATTTTAAACAATGTTTAGTGCGCATCAGTTCAATATTTGATGGAATTTTAGATTGTGATTCTAGAGCCATTTCACAAACTTCACATTGACATTTTTGATAAAATTCTTTAGCCTTACCATTATAAACATTAGCTCGATAATCCATTTTTTCTTCAGGAAATTTAGCATAACGAATAGTTTTTTGAGTAATTCGCTTATAATTTTTCAAACGTTCATCCATTAACAAACTTAATATTTGTCTGCGCAGTTCATTTATTTTTGAAACAGGCAAAAACGGAATATCATCGTCCGTAATAAAAATATTACCTGCATAAAAGTCACTATCACCGGTTTTTGACAATTGTGTAGTTATGTTACTTTTAAGTTTTTCTAAATTGTTAGGAGTTTCACCTACTGGAATATCCAAAAATACAACATTGTTATCTTCATCTTTTACGCTCAATTTTCTATCGCGCAGAGTGAAATCAACCTTAATTTTTCTAACAGTTTTAGATATATCTAAGGCTTTTTCAAAAGCTGAATCAAAGTTTCGATACAATAACAGTCCGCTTTTTAGACCATCCATTTTATTTGGATAAACCTTATTGCCTTCGACTTTATTTACCAAAAAACCCTTCATTTCACCATCTGAGATATAACAAATGCCATCTTGCGGATTTAGTTTTGCATCAATTTCAAAATAGTTATGAAAAATTCGCTTAATTTTGCCTAGCTTTTCTCCTCGAGATTTTGGAGACAAGAAATTAAAACATTGACCGCGCCCATTCAAGAAATAATCAGTGTAACCTCGATTGAAAGTTTTATCAACATTTGGTTCAAAATCCAAAAAGATTTTACCTGAAGATACTCTATTGGCATATTTGTTTATCAAATTGTTATAATAAGCTACAACATTTTTGACATAATTAATATCTTTCAAACGACCTTCAATTTTAAAAGATTTTACACCGCAATTAATAAGTTTTTCAATACTTTGAGAGGCATTGAAATCTTTCAAAGATAGCAAATATTTATCTTTTAATATTACTTTTCCACTATCATCAATTAAAGAATATTTTTTCCTGCAAGGTTGCGCACATTCGCCTCTATTAGCTGAGCGTCCACCATTAGAATAAGAAAAGTAACATTGACCGCTATAAGACACACATAGTGCACCATGGATAAAGGTTTCAACTTCACAAGAAACATTGTTACAAATTTCTGAAATCTTATCAACAGATAGTTCTCGAGCCAAAATCACACGAGAAACACCAATTTCATCAAAAAACTTTGCTTTGTCTAAAGTTCTATTATTACATTGGGTGCTTGCATGGATTTGAATAGGAGGTAGTTTACCTTCCGCAGCCATTTCTAACAGTCCCATATCCTGGACTATAATAGCATCTACGCCTATTTCATATAACTTTGTAATCAATTCGACAGCTTGTGGCAACTCTGAATCATTAAGAATTGTATTAATTACAACGTGAATTTTCACATAGAATTTGTGAGCATAATTCACCAGTTTTTCTATATCTGATAATGGATTTGGAGCATTTTTTCTTGCTCCGAAATTTTGCGCTCCGATATAAATTGCATCTGCACCACTATTTATTGCAGCAATTGCTGTTTCTAAATTTTTTGCAGGAGCTAATAATTCAACATTTTTCATAGCTATATTTTATAACAAAATAATCAAGAAATTGTAATATATAGAACAAATTTTACAATTAATGATACTATTGTAAAAAAGGAAAATTATGAAAATATCACTAATAAATCATGGCTGTGCAAAAAACTTGGTAGATGCAGAACTTATGCTGGGTATGCTTGCAAAAAAAGGCTATACAATAACTCTTGATGAGGCGGATGCAGATATTGTAATCGTAAACACATGTTCATTTATCCATGATGCAGAAAAAGAATCCGTACAAAGTATTTTACAAATGATTGATGAAGGCAAAAAAGTAATCGTTACAGGTTGCCTGTCTCAAAAACACGACAAAAACTTAAAAGACGCTATTCCTGAACTTGCAGGAATGATAGGAACTTCAAATCTTAAAGATGTCGTAAAAATCGTTGATGATATAGCAAAAGGGGAAGGATATGAAAGTATTATTGACAAAGACCCTAAATATATATACCCAGAAGACATTGAAAGACAACAAATAACAGTTGGCGCAAGTTCATACTTAAAAATCGGCGAAGGCTGTAACTATCAATGCGGATACTGTATTATTCCAAAGCTGAGAGGAAAATACATTTCAAGACCAATTGAAAATATCGTAAAAGAAGCAAATGAACTTGTTAATAAAGGTGTAACGGAAATCATTTTGATTGCACAAGATACATCCTCTTATGGTATTGATTTATATGGGAAACAAGCACTGCCTGAATTATTAGAAGAACTTAACAAAATTGAAAACTTGTCTTGGATAAGAATTATGTATGCGTATCCGACACAAATGACAGATGAATTGATTGATGCAATCGCAAGACTTGATAAAGTAGTTAAATACGTAGATATACCTTTGCAACACTCCCATCCTAGAGTGCTTGAATCTATGAGACGTCCTGTTATGGATTATAGAAAACTTGTTGAAAGAATCAGAGAAAAAATTCCAAATGTATCTGTCAGAACCTCACTAATTGTAGGTTATCCGGGAGAAACAGAAGAAGAATTTGAAGATTTGTATCAATTTGTAAAAGATGTCAAATTTGACAGAATGGGAGCTTTTGAATATTCAAGAGAAAAAGGAACTTATTCTGACAAGCTAAAAGGGCATTTGAGCGAAAAAGTAAAAAGAGAAAGAAGAGATAAGTTGATGAAATTACAACAACAAATCTCTCTTGAAAACAACGAAAAATATATAGGTTCAGCTATAAAATGTATCGTTGAGGGATACACAGATGATGGAGTTGTTATTCTAAGGTCTGAACACGATGCTCCGGAAATTGATGGTGTAGTTTATGCAACATCAAAAGAACCTGTTGTTCCCGGAGATATTGAAGAAGTAAAAATTACGCGCGCAGATGAATATGATTTATTTGGCGAAATTGTATAATAAAAACGAAGAGGGAATATGGAATATATAGAAAATAAAGAACTTGAAGAAAAAGAGATAAAAGGCATTTTTACGGATATGATAAAATACTTTCCGTCTAAACTTTGCGGAATGTTTGGAAACATGATAACCGTGCCGATTTATACCAGCTTGTTTTCACAGGAGCAGTACGGATTATACACAATTTCAATCGCAATGTTATCATTTCTATGTATCATTTTTTCAGATTGGGTTGGGTTATCAGGATTGAGATTTTTCAGACACCACCAACTTGTAGATGACTTGCCTAAATATTTGACAACACTTGTTGCAATACTCTCAATCAACATGGTGTTAATGTTTGGAATTTCTTTTATTTTCAAAGACAACCTATACAGTTTTTTCCATGTTCCGTTTAAATATTTTCTTGCTGTATTGGTATTGATTATCCCTGTTGCAATTAGAGCACTTTTATCACAACTGCTCAGGGCTCAATTAAAACCTATATCTTACACAATCACAACGATTTTGAACCAATTTGCAACAATCTTTTTAACAGTATTTTTCGCAAAATTCTTCCATCTTGGTGCAGCCTCTATTTTATTAGGTATGGGGGTATCAATATCACTAATAGATATATTATTACTCTATCAAAGTGAAATTTTAAAGGTTTTTAAATTTCAAAAAATAGAATGGAAATTCATTTTACCGATTATGAAATATGGGATTCCAATTGCTGCAACTTCACTTAGTGCGTGGATTATAACCCAAAGTAACAAATTTATTATGAATGGTATCAGCGGATTTTCAAAAGCAGCATTGGTTGGTGCCGGTTACGGATTAACCTTACCTATCCTTATGACACTATTTGCAATGATTACAGTCGCTGCAATCCCTAGAATTATTAACTTATATGAAGGAAAAATCGATGTCAGACCTATCATCACAAGATTTTTAGGTTACTACATTTTGGTTGCTTTACCTGTAGTTACAATCATTTCATGCTATAGCGCAGATTATACACATCTGTTCATCCAAAATGCAAAAATGTATGAAGCAAGCACTCTTGTTCCGTATTTTTCATTTGGGGTGTTTTTTCTAGCTATGACTGATTATACGACCTTGCAATACCACCTTGCAAACAAAACTCACATTGAATTTATTATCAAATTAATTTCAGGTATAATTGGGGTTGTATTAAATATTGTACTTATTCCCAAAATTGGATTAGTTGGTGCAGGATTGGCCACTCTTGCCGCAAATTTCTTATATTTTTTACAAAGTGTAATCTTTGTTATTCCAAATTTAAACATATATTTCCCAAGAAATGCAGTCTTGAGAATTGTGTTTACATTTATACCAACAGGAATTCTTTTGTATATATTTAAGACATACTGCTCAGGTATATCAGGAGTAATTCAAATGTGCGCATTATTGGTTGTTTTCTATGTTATATACTATTTTGGCAGCAGAAGACTTATCAATATTCCTGAGTAACAAAACTTAATATTGTATGTATTAATAGCAATTTTGAATATTCACGAACGTTATTAATTAAGTACGACAAAATAGTCATGCCTTTAAAATATCGTAACAAAATGATATTTTCTTGTGTGCTCTTGCTAGAATAGAAATATTCTTGGAAGTTAATTATCGATAATTTTTAATAACGTTATATGAAAGGATTCAAAATGAGCAATCGCAGCAGAAAGCCAAAGAGAATAATTGCGGCAGCCCTAACCACATTATTCTTATCACATCAAACAATGTTGTTATCTGTTGTTGCAACTGAAATTTCCGGTGTAAACGGAAATAACGGTGTATATAACATTACCCCTAGTGCACTAATTAATGGTAGCGACATAGGTTATAGAAAATACAACGATTTCAACCTTGATAAAGGTGATGTTGCAAACCTTATTTATAAATATGGCGCAACTGATATTTCTACATTCGTAAACTTAGTAGACAACAAAATTAATATTAATGGTTTAGTAAACACAGTTAGAGACGGAAACTTCTACAACGGAAAAGCAATATTTGTTTCCCCAAACGGAATGGTTATAGGAGCATCCGGTGTTCTTAACGTTGGTTCTTTGGGCGTTTATACTCCAAGTTCACAAATTTATGAAAATTACAAAAAGAACCCAACTGCCAATATGACCGCTCTAACAACTTCAAACAACGGTCAACCTATCACAATTAACGGTAAAGTAATTGCTGCAAACGATGTAACTCTTAGCGGTGGCAAAGTTACTGTTGGTAAAGGTGGCGGAATTATTGCCGGTGTGAACGAAAGCAAAATGACAACATTTGGCAAGGGTGAAAATGCTCAAGCTGATGCGTTGTTTAACCAACTTGTAAATACAGATAACCTTAATGCGGCAAACGGATTTGCAAGCAATAACGGAAACATTTACATCACAACCAACCAAACTTCTGAAAACGCAGGTGTTGACATCTTAGGCGAAGTTAAAAACTTTGGTACAGGTAACATTGAAGTTAGAAACATCGGTACTGACGGCATAAATATTGCAGGTAACATATCAAACGCTAACGGTCTTGTAAAACTTAACAACAATAACGGCAACTTGAATATTTCCGGTAATGTTAGAAACAACGGTACAACTCAAATCTTTAATGTTCCTGCTGAAGGTCAAGAAGTTACATTTGATGATAACGGAATCAAATATACTTATAAAGTTGATACAAAATCTGGTTTAAATATCACCGGTAATGTTGATACAATAGGCACAACAACTATTACAAATACCGGTGATAACGGTTTAAATATTTCAGGTACAGTTAATAACCAAGGCGAATTGAATATTCAAAACGGCGTTGCAGGCAACACTGATGTTGCAAAAACAAGAAATGACAGAATGTCAGCTTTGAATATTTCAGGCAAAGTTTCTAATGACGGAACTGCTAATATTACAAACTATGCTGCAGGCGGTTTGAATGTTGCAACTGACGGTTCAGTAGACAGTCTTGGCAATTTAGCTATGTTAAACACAGGCAAAGGCGGTTTGACAGTAAACGGAATTGTAAATTCTGAAAAATCTACAGTTACAAACGAAGCAGGTGCTTTAACTGTAAACGGTACTTATAACTACGAAGATGCTAATTTCACAAACAACGGTGAAGGCGGCTTGATTGTAAACGGCACTGTTTCATCTGCTAATGCCGAAACAAATTCACCTCAACTTGTTATGACAAACAACAAAGGTAACTTCGACATTAATGAAAACGGAAAAGTTCTAAATGATGGCGGAGATGTTACTTTAACAAACAATGGTACAGAATTTAACATCAACGGTACTGTTAAACAAAACGGTACTATGCAAGACGATGATGAGTTTGCCCATCCTGTAGCAGGTACAACTTCCATTATTAATAATAATGGAAACTTGAATATTACTGGAACCGTAAACGCAAAAGATGTTGATGCAACAACTACTATCACCAATAAAGGTAATGCATTAAATATCTCAAAAACAGGTTCTGTTTATACATCAGGCAAATTAAATATTACAAACGAAGGTAACGGCGGCTTAAACATTGACGGCTCTGTTACTAACGACAATACAAAATATGTTGCAAATCAAATGGTTGATTACGACACAGTCGTACCGTTCTATTTGATTAACGGAGATACAACAATTACAAACAAAGCAGGTACATTAAAAGTTAATGGAACTGTTGATACTAAAAACTCTGAATTAACAATGACAAACAACGGTACAAATTTTGACATCAACGGCAAAATTTCAGGTACAGAAAACAATGTTAATTTAATCAATACAAACGGTGGAATTAACTTAAATAGCACAGGCAGAGTAAATTCAACCGACAACATCAACATCACCAACAGTGGTAAAGGTGGGGTAAATGTTCAAGGGCTTGTTAATGCTGGCAAAAATGTTAAAATCGACAACAAAAACAGCAATGTTACCATCGGTGACAAAACTGAAAACAACAACTACATAACCGCAGGTAACAACATTGACATCACTGTAAATAACGGCAGTATTCTTAACTACGGTGTTGAAAAAGTTCTATTAAAAGCTGACAACGACCTTAACATGAATGTTACTGACGGTACTATCGGTCTTGGCGTTCAACAAAATGCGTGCACTGGTTCAGGTTGCACAGGTGTTGGGCCAAAAGCCGACGACTCTCGTGATTTCACTAAATCTATCAACGCGAATATCAAAGGTAAAGTTAATGCGACAACTACTGCTAGCACAAAAGATGCGATTAAGCCGGAAGATTTAGTTATCAACTACGCGGCTATTGATTCTGATATGAACATCGACAACATCAAGGCTGATGGCAGAGTTATTCTTACTGTTGATGATGATTACGGTGACACTAACACAGGCAAACGTTACAACATGATTAACGCATCTTCTGACCCTACAAAAGCTAACGTTGAAGGTTGGGGCATTTCACTTATCTCTAACGGAGATATCGGTGAAAAAGACAACAAACTTACTTTCAACCAAACTAAAGCTGCTGATGGATATTCTATGGATGTTCTTGCTAACCAAAACATCTATATGAAAGGGTTAGACGACAAATACACTGAAAACAAAGTTTGTAACATGATTGCCAGAGAAGGCGACATTGACGTTGAATTTTCAGGCAACACTTACATAAATAACATTACTGCTGAAGGTGATATCACTGCTATCACTCGCGGTAAAAACTTAACAATCAACAATCTTGGTCATATTGAAGACCCTTCTGTTACTCCTGCTGATTACTTCGGCGAAAGACCTGACGGTTGGGCTGCAGATAAAGGCTATGACAAAGAAGATTATATGCACGAAGTTTTACCTAACAACGTAACACTTAAAGCTTTAGATATTAACAAAAACATTCGTCCTGACGGTGTGGATGTTGATGGATATTATGCTTACGCTGATTCTACTGTTAGAGTAAACAATGCAGTTTTAGATAACGGTAAATTAGATATTACCGCTGACCAAATCTATGCTAACGGTATTCACGTTGACTTTGGGCAAAACGGTTTCACTAAAGAAAAAGATGATTCTACTAACAAAGTTATTGGTTCTGACGGTATTCCGACTGGTCATGCGGTTAGACCGGATGATGTTACCGATATTGGACGTGATGA
>DHMN01000043.1 GCA_002405805.1 Cyanobacteria bacterium UBA4641
TTCCATTACTATCCATGTCGGCAGAGGTTGAGTATTTCTTTAGTGATTTAGGTGTTTTGTTACATTTTGTAATATTTACATTTCTAAAAATGCCATTATAATAAATATATTGAGGTTGGTGAAGATGATTAATAAAAAAGATGCGAAATACTATTATGAAGAAGGTGTTAAAAGGTATAAAAAAGGTTCAAAATCTGCATTAAAATCTTTGCAAAAAGCGCTTGAACTTGCTCTAAATGACC
Organism: Cyanobacteria bacterium UBA4641; assembly: GCA_002405805.1. GTDB lineage: Bacteria > Cyanobacteriota > Vampirovibrionia > Gastranaerophilales > Gastranaerophilaceae > Zag111. Next base: position 243 of record DHMN01000043.1, read on the forward strand.
CTTCAACACCAAATGAACTTTTAGATGATATTTATGTTGGGTGTTATTGTTGTTATGGCAAATTGTATAAAGATTACGAAAAGGCTCTTTTTTATATGAATAAACATCTTGACCTTGCACCGGAAAATGAAGAAATTCGGAAAGCAAAAGAGTTTCGAGCTGAAATTAATGCCAATCCTGACAAATTTGATGAGCAAACTTTATTAAAACGTGCTAATCAAATCCGCATTATGAATGAACCGGATGCAGACGGTATATTGATGTATATTAAATGTTTAATCCTATTTGATAATCCAAAATGTGATGAAATTTTTTATATTCTTGCTAAAATTTGTAAATCAGATATGAGCATTGTTGCTGAAAATAATATCAAACAAGCAATTGCCATAAACCCCAATAGACAAGAATACTACGACCTATATTTCAGTATAATGTTGCATATTTTGGCTGATGAATACGGCGAAAAAACGTTCCCTAAAACTGTCAAAAAATACGACAAAACAATAAAAGATGTTATAAATAAGTCTATCAAGATAAAACCGACTGCGCAGGCTTATCTCAATTTTTATTACTATTACAACCTTGTGAAAAATGCTAAATCTGCTCTAAAATCACTCGATAAAGCGATTGAGCTTGACCCAGAAAATGCTTTTATGTATGAATATCGTGCCCAATTGAAAAGTGAAAATAACGATATAGATGGCGCGATAAAAGATTATGAAAGTGCTTTGGCGATTTATCCTTATGAAAAAGATGATTATTCAGAAATTGCAAATTTGTATTATAAAAAATTTGGCAAAGAAAAAGTTTATGAATATTTTGAAGAAAAAATTCAACAATTTTCATCAGAAAAAGACCTATATTTAGAACTGTTGACAATGAAAGCCTATTATGAAAAAGAATATGGTGACTATGACTTATGTCTTTTGGATTGTGATAGAGTAATAAATTTATCACAGTTTACTCCGTATGAAAAGCGTAATATTTACCCAATAAAATCAACATGTTTATATCGAAAAAACGATGTAGAAAATGCACTCAAATTGTTAGATATTGCTATCGAACTGGGACAATCTTTGGTGTCTAATTATATGGACAAAGGTAAAATTTTGGAAGAACAGAAGAAATATGATGAGGCTCTTGACTGTTATAAAAAGGCTGAAGAAATTTCATTAAAAGAAGATGGCTACCTCCCAAGTTATTTATGTACCACAATTGGCTATTGCTATGAATGTCTAAACAAACCTTTTGAGTCACTAAAATATTATAACAACGCGATTAAAAAGGGGCTTGACTCTTGGTATCCGTACATAAATAAAATTGGAACATTAATAACTTTAGGAAAATATAAATTTGCACTAAAGTGGGCTGAAAGAGCTGAAAAATTATTCAAAAATGAGTTAGACAATAGTTTTTATGGCAACAAAGGATTGGTTTGTTACCATTTGAAAGATTATAAAAATGCTGTAAAAAATTTCAAAAAATATCCGCAATGGGGTTCTGGGCAAATTTTAACTGCATATATTGATTTTTTACAAGGAAATAGTAAATCTGCGCTGAAAAAGTTGGCGAAATTTGAACCAAAAACTCTGGCTGAAATGGATTATAAACTTCGTTTTATGGCGGTGATTTATTATAAAATCAAGGAATATGACAAGGCTTTAAAATATATTGATGGAACCAAAGATAAAAATTGTTTTTATTATTATATAAAATCATGTATATTCAAAAAACTTGGTGATAGCGAAAACGCACAAAATTGTTTGAAAATGGCAGAATCTACATTGGAAAAAGAAACAATGGATGAGATGATACGGATTATTGAAGATGATTGCCAAGTAAAATTTGACTAAATAAAAATAAAATTCCATGACTTGAAAAAAAGATAAAATGCGATTATAATACGTATTACAGTACATTAACAACACCAATTATAAACATTTTATAATTCATGGGGACGTTTTAAATGCGTGAGCCGGAGTGGAGCACAAAATGGCGACTTTTTAGTCGACAGATGTGTGAAACTTAATAAAGGCGACGTAGGAGCGCAAAGCAAAGCTTGAGCACCACAGGAGCAAATGTCCCCACAACAACGATTCATGGGGACGTTTTGGATTTGACAGGATGTTTGGTGAAAATAGGTTGCGTGTCCGAGCGCTGTTCTCGGTTATCAACGAGCAAAACAAATTAAATGCTAAAAATAATGTAATCGAAGCTGATTTCTCTAGAGCTTACGCTTTAGCTGCTTAATCGCTCGACGAATAGCTACTCATAGAGTCCAGCTTGCCGACTTTATGGGTCCATTATGCAAGACGCAGTGCAGTGATTGGCAGTAGCTGTATCAAGATAACTGTCAAGGGTTTAGAGTTTCCCTCAAATAAAACCTAGGCTTGACTTGTCAGGTTCTGATATTTTCCTGAGTTGAGCGAGAAAATTAATATCTACACATGTAGAGGCTTATTTTTATCCATTTTGGACGTGGGTTCGACTCCCACCGTCTCCATATTTTAGTCCACAAAAGAACATTAAGACCAATTTGAAAGCACTGAAAGCCCGCAGTAAGCGGACTTGTTAATAACAGAAAACAAGCAGAGAATTTATTTTATTAAAATTCTCTGCTTATATATGCTTATTTTCATAAAAATTCTCTCTTCACAAGAGACCCAGTCCAAAATTAGTTTATTATCGTAATCATTTTAGCAACCATTTGACCGTCATTATTGATAGGTACAAAAGTAACAATTTTATTTTTTAATTTATATATTTGCGTTCCATCTAATCTTGTAAAGTCATTAAAATGTCCTAAATAAGTATCTCCATGAACTTCATTATTTTCTATAATACAAAACATTCTTTTAATATCATATCTTATAATTTTACCATGAATTGGTTTTTGGTTAATTTTATTTTGTATTTCAGAAATTTTTTCAGACCATTTAATATCTTTTTTAATAAACTCAAAAAGCTCAACTGGAACATACTCATTTATTAAATCTAATTTACCTTGAGAATTAAGAATATTTACAATCTCATTTATAGCTTTCACAGTACAATTTACAGCTTTGGGTTTTATAGGGTTTTCCATTATAGCATTTTTAAAATATTGCAAAGATTTATTTATATCGCTGCTTTTGTATAAAAATGCTAAATCTAAATTAATTTTAGAAATATGAATCTTGGTATGAGGGTCAGTATTATCCATATTTAGAGCTTTTTGAGTATGTTCTAACGCTTCAAATAGTTTTTCTTCAGCCATTTTATAGTTTTTATCAATTTTATATACGTCAGCCCATCTCCTTAAATTATCTGCTAAATTAGTTCGACAGATAATTTCATTTTTTTTAGATTTTTGTTCAATTGAAATTTTTAACCCTTTCTCATATAATTTATTTGCGTCTTCATGTAGTCCCAAACGGCATTTCGCATATCCTAATGCATTTATAATATATAGATCTTTATTATCTATGGAATATGCTTTCTCATATTTTTTCAAAGCTTCTTCCATATTATCATTCCGCATATCAATTTTCCCCCATGTAAACCAAATTTGGGGATCTTCAGAATTTAATTCAAAAGCTTTTTTTATTAACTTTTCAGCTTCAACAAAATGTCTTTCTTGGGCTTCCATTAAACTCCAGTTTTTATATACGGTAGGAAAATCAGGGGCAATTTTTTGTGCATTTATATAATCCGCTTTAGCCATATCGTAAAGTCCTTCTTGGTATTTTTGTCTTGCCGTTTGTAATAATAATGATGCAACTTTTTCTTCATCAGTAACAGCTCCCATGTTAGAAAAACTATTAGTAAATTGATTTTTTGCCTTTATAGCTTCTTCGTTTGTTAGTTTGACTTTACTTAATTTTTCTTGAATATTTCTACGTATAGATGGTATTTTGTCTAATTGATTATTTATAAAACCTCTTGTTAGTGGTAACAAAACATATTTGGTTGATAGGTTTTCTTGCTGATTCACATATTGTTCAGGAATAACTAACGAAACTGTTATAAGTTCATTTACAGCATCTTCAAATTCTTGACTATTTAAATCTGTCACATAATTTAAAACTCCATATGAAGGAGATTCATCAAAACAACTTAAAGCACATAAAACCTTTTGTGAATCTTTACTAAGTTCATTGTAGATTTGTTCAAAACAAAACTTAGTAATATCACTTGTTTCATCACTTATTGAGTTTATAACATCATTTATTCTTTTACCTTTTGCGATTTGTCCAATAAGCCATTTTATTGCTAAAGGATAGTAAGAAACTTTACGAACGTAACTTTTTATAATTTTGTCTGGTAACTTTGCTATATTATTAAGATTTTTGTCACGACATATTAATCTAAATAAGCATATTGCTTCCTTTTCAGTAAGTTCTTTTAATTCGTAAACTCGGTTAACTTGCCCTAACCCTCTACGACTTGTAATTAGGATTTTAATTTTTGGATGGCAATCTAATATAAAATTTTTAATTCTTTCATCGGTAATTGTTTCTAAGTTATCAATAACAATTAACAGATTTGAACACATATCTAAAATTAAATTTACATTAGTTTCTTTCTGTTTTAGTGACGAGCTAAGTTTAACATCATCAAATCCTGTTATTTCAATTATTTTATCTAATAATTCTTCATAATCTTTCAATGTTGGTTCTATTTCTTCCACACCCAAATAGGAAAGTTTTTTATCTTTTGCACTTAACCATATAATATAGTCAAAAGTTGTTCTGTTTTTAATTAAAATATCATCCAAAACCTTTATTGCAAGCGAAGTTTTTCCAACTCCACCTGCACCTGTAATTGAAATAACTCTATGTAAATCACCTAATAATAATTTTTTTACTTGTTCAATGTCGCGTTTTCTTCCAACGAATCCTCCTTCATATTCATAGTCTGGAGTTGGTAAATTATTTGGAATTTCTAAATTTTTACAATCCCCAAAATTTAACGGAACAGTTACAACAGAAACTTTTTCTGGTGATTTTTTTAGCGTTTCTAAGTAATTAATTAATTCATTACTATATGGTCTTATTTCATATGATAATTCTGTAACAATTTCTATTAATAAATCTAGATTAATAACACTAAAAGGTTTATTGTGAGCAATTTTACATCTTAATTCATACAAAGTATCATATTTGTTAGAAAAATCTTCATTATTCAAGTTATTTTTATTAAAATAACTATCATATGATTTTTTGTATAATATAATTTCTTTCAAATCAATAAAGTCAGTTTCTTGTAATAAATCATCACAACATTCCATATCTAGTTCAATGTTACGTTCTATAGCTTTATTTAAAATACCATTAGGAATTCCATTTTTAAAATCAGTATAAAAATATGATAATTTGTAAGAAATAAAATTTCTAAAAGCTTCTTCAAAACGAGAAATTATTGTATAAGCCAAATCTTGATGCCTAAAATTTAATGACATAAACACTCCTAACTTTCTTAATAA
>DHMN01000026.1:0-43408 GCA_002405805.1 Cyanobacteria bacterium UBA4641
AAAATCAAACTACTTGATTTCAACAACAGCACCAGCTGCTTCAAGAGTTTTCTTGATTGATTCAGCTTCGTCTTTTTTGATGTTTTCTTTAACTGCTTTAGGAGCTGCTTCAACTAAGTCTTTAGCTTCTTTCAAGCCTAAACCTGTCAAAGTTCTAACTTCTTTCAATACAGCGATTTTCTTATCAGCTGGAACTGAAGCCAATACAACTGATACTTCAGCATCAGCATCGTCAGCTGCTGCAGCTGCTGCTGGAGCTGCTGCTACTGCAACAGGAGCTGCTGCAGATACGCCGAATTTTTCTTCCATAGCTTTAACTAATTCAGCTGCTTCTAATAATGTTAATTTTTCAATTGATTCTAAAATTGATTCTACACTCATTGTTTTTCTCCTTTATTGTTTTTTTGTTTTGTTTTCTAACTTAGTGTTAAGCACAGAGGCTTAAAGATTTGTGCTGCAAAACTATGCAGCTTTTTGGTCGCGAACTGCTGCCATAGCTCTTGTAAGTTGAGACATAACTGCATTGATAGAGTTTGCGATACCAGATGCCGGTGAATTGATAGACCCAAGCATTTTTGCAAAAAGTTCTTCTTTTGAAGGAAGTTCTGCCAAAGCTTTTGTTTCTGCTTCTGTCAACCAGTTGCCATCTAAAACAGCACCAACGATAGTACCTTTTTTAGATTCTTTGATGAATTTAGCAACGGCTTTTGCAGGGCTTACTGGGTCTTCAAAACCGAAAGCGATAGCAATTGGACCAGTCAATTTGTCTGTTAATTGTTCGTATTCAGTACCTTTAACAGCAATTTTAGCCAATGTGTTTTTAGTAACCATATAGTCACCGCCACCTTTTTGGATTTCACGTCTCAATTTAGTGATATCTTCAACAGTGAAACCTTGGTATTCAGTAACGATAGCTACTTGAGCTTTTTCGATTTTTGATTTAATAGCATCTATTTTTTCTGATTTGAATGCTTTTGTTGCCATTTTTAGCTCCTTTAGTAATTTTTCTGTGATTGATTATTCAATCTTTTGTTTTTATCGACCTGTCAAATACCAAAAAAGATTTTGCTTTTTCGGTTACCGCAAAATCTTACACTCAAGTCGTTATATTATATATATTCGGCTTTTATACTATTCAAGAATTTTCATCTTGCCTTGTATTTTTGTGTAACCTCGATTAGCTGATTTATTAAGGAGTGTCGGGCTTTTAGGTTCTGAATTTAAGGCACCTGCCCTATTTCACTACCTTGCCCCCTTGGGTTGCACCCCGCTAATTGTCTGCGGCTATGTCTTTAAGATAGAATAAACATAATAAAAATGCAAGCGGTGGAAAAGATTTGTTGTGTTTTGGTAATATTTATTTACAAAATCCGCGCATTTTTTCGAGGGTTTGTGTTTTTATTAATATATGGTAGTAGAACAAATTGACAATCCTGCAAATCGAAATATGCACTATGGCGATAAAGTCCCTGTGGGCACAATTTCTGCGCCTAATAGCTTGCCAAAACGCGTTCTTTATTCAAATAAAGAGGCTGAACGAATTTATAACGAAATGCAGTATGATATTTACCAAACACAAAAACATACGAAAAAGCCGAGCAAGGGCAAATTCCCTATGGTGCTGAAAATTTTAATCGGCGCAGGACTCTTGGCAGGTATTGTAACTTGCCGTAAAAACATTTGGAGCAGATTAAAAGGCTTGTTTTCTAAAACTTAAAACTTAGTCTTTAACTTCAAACTCTCTAAGTTGAGTGTAAATTATCGGCGAAAACTCTTTTGTTGTAACTATGTCGATGATTTTGTAGGCTTGCGGCATTGAAAGGATTGACGGTGACATGATGTGATAAACTCCGTCTTTCATGTTTTCCGCGTTTGTGTGCAAATGCCCTGAAACAATGGCTAGAACATTTTTGTGCTTTTCTAAAATAGCTTGATATTCTTCAACTTTGTAGGTCTTACAGTTTTGTGATGTGCCAATTGAACCGTCTGCTGCAAGAATCGGAAAATGTTGCATTATTATTGCATCTGTTTTTTCGTTTTTTGTTAATTGCTTGTCGAGCCAAGTCAGAGTGTTTTCGCGGTAGTAGCCGACAGAACTTGGGATGACTTCTTTTGCTCCATCAACGATTAGGAATAAAAATCCGTTTTTCTTGAACGCGTAGTTTGGCTTGCGTTGAGGGAAAAATATGTTGTTTTCTTTTACGATTTCAAAATACTTGGCTTTTGAAAGCCCGCCTGATTTGTAGACATCGTGATTTCCGAGTGCTAAATAGTACGGAGCATTCAATTTGTCGGCGATTTTTAGGAAGGCTTTGAGATTTTCTTCTTTTGGATTGTTGATGTTGTCGCCTGTGAAGATTACAAAAGAAATTCCTTGTTGGTTGTTAATGTCTTCAACAACACTTTTCAAAACTTTTTGCGAAAAATCAGAATCGACAGATAGGTGCGCGTCTGCAACTTGGGCAAACTTTATGTTTTCGGCAAAAACTTTTGAGCTGAGCGCAAAAGTGAGAAATAAACCAAACAATAGTAGTAATAACTTTTTCATAGAACTTCACAATCTCCCTTGAGCAAATTATATCATAAAATCAAAATATGTGATAAGATAGTGGCATGAGATTAGATAAATTTTTAAAAGTTTCAAGATTGATAAAACGCAGAACTGTTGCCAATGAGGTTTCGGATATGGGGAGAATTTCTGTCAACGGAACTCAGGCAAAACCTGCAAAACAAATCAAAGAAAACGATATTATTTCGATTGAATACGCGAATAGAACTTTAAAGGCAAGGGTTTTAAAGGTTCCGATGGGGAATGTTTCAGTCCAAGAGGCTCCGAGCTTGTACGAATTGCTGAGCGAGTAGAGTGTGGAATGTATTGAGTGTAACCGCCGTGTTGTTATGCTGAACAGGAAAAAATCTACGTCGCTGCGCTCCTTGATTTTTAATCCTTTCAGAATGACATGAATGATGAATTGTCATTCCGAACTTGTTTCGGAATCTCAAATAGAACACATGAGTCAAAAGACTTAATTGACCAATTAGAGACCCTGAAATAAATTCAGGGTGACAAAATTTATAAATCTTCATAACCAATATCTGCACTAATATCTTTAAACTCAGGATTTACACTTTTTATCAAATTGATTTTCCATTGACTGTGCCAATTTTTTAGTTGTTTTTCTCTGTTTAGAGCATTTTCAATATTGTCAGTAAACTCACAATATAAAAGTTTTTCTGTATTGTATTTTGCTGTAAAGCCATCATTCATTTTGTGTTTATGCTCATACAATCGTCTATAGATATCATTTGTTACACCAATATAAAATGTTGTATGACTGTGATTTGATAATATATAAACACAATATTGTTTGTTATTCATTTTGGTATATTAGCATAAAGTATTGACAAATTGAACAAATACCGTAATTTACCGTACTGCCACTAGAACTCATTTAGTGGTCTCCAACTGTATGCAATATATGTCACCCTGAACTTGTTTCAGCATCTCTAATATAACACATGAGACAAAAGTGTAATTTGTCAAATAAGAGATTCTGAACAGGAAAAAATCTACGTCGCTACGCTCCTTGATTTTTAATCCTTTCAGAATGACACGAAAGAAGAGCAGTCATTCCGAACTCGTTTCATGGTCTTTTCAATAATCAGAATTTATCAATTACAACATTTGTTAAATTATTAATAACCGCAGGCGGAAGGTGTATACCTTCCGCCTGCGGAAAAAGCTTTTCAACTCTTAGTCTTTCGGTTCGAGCCATTGAACTCAAACTTCAATTACTATTTAGAAGTTGTCAAGATATATTTTGCAGCATCTGATGCAGGTTCAACAGTTGCATCGTGGAATACGATTGGGAATACATCTGTCATGTGTTTTGCATCGTTTTTAACTGTACATGGAGTATCTACGTTTAATGAAGATTTATCTACAGTGTTTTTACCAGTTGCTACAACTGCAGAACAAGTAACTTCTTTGTTAGGTAATGTAGCACCGTTTACATCAATAAAGCCCATACATTTTTGTAAAGCTGGATTATCAGCATCACCATCACCAGCAGTACCTAAGATTGTAGCGTTAAGTTGTTTACCGATTGGTAATTCACAACCTTTAGCTAGAGGGTTGAATGCAACGATAGAACCATCAGCTAAAGCATAAGCGTAGAAATCTTTGTAGCTTAGAGCTTTCAAAACCCCATCATCTTCGTTTACGATTTCATAATCAGCAGTAGAACCATTATTGTTACGTTTAACACCGTCAGAAACTTTACCTAGGTATGTTTGACCTGTCAAAGTACCATTCAAGATAGCACACATTGTCATATCTGAATCTGGGTGTTCTGCAGCTGCATTAGCTGTTGTAGAATCACAAACTGAAGATGTACCTGCATAATCAAAGTCATATTGTGCTTGAGCCATCAAACCTGCTTGGTTCAATGTTGAAATTGATTTTTTGAATTGTGAACGGAATTTAGCACCGTTAGTATTCGCAATCAATGTAGGAATAGTCATAGCAGCAACTACACCAATGATACCCAAAGTAATCAATACTTCTGCCAAAGTAAAACCGAATCTTTTTGTCATAATCTTTTCACCTTTCTTTTAAATAAATGAACTATAACATACGCTTTACATACCGATTATATTACTATTTTTTTCAAAGTCTGTCAACCATTTGAATGATTTTGAAAAATAGTGGGCAGAATCGGCTCTGCCGGTTGGATTAAACTATTAAGTCTTTTGTCTGTTGTGTTCTATTTGAGATTCCGAAACGAGTTCGGAATGACTGTTCGTTTATTGTCTTATCTGTATTGTCACCCTGAACTTGTTTCAACAGTTATGTCATTCTGAAAACTTAGAAAATTGGTGCGAAGAATGAGCATAAAATTTTCTTGTTGTTCAGAATCTCAAATTATTCAATTAAGTCTATTGACTATAGTGTTTTATTTGAGATGCTGAAACAAGTTCAGCATGACAGTATGGCTTTTATTTCATTTGAACAGGAAAAAATCTACGTCGCGATGCTCCTTGATTTTTAATCCTTTCAGAATGACATACCCCACCTCGAAATCAAAGATTTCGGTCTCTCCCATCCGGAGAGACAAGCGTTTTCCCTCTCCTAGGGAGAGGGCTAGGGTGAGGGTTCGTCTCCGCCATCATCTCTCCACCTCCCTCTAAAAAGAGAGGGAAGAGCCCCGTTACTAAATGTCGATGTCCACACATAATAACCGCAGGAAGAGATGTTTGAGGTTGCCATTAAATTTCAAAATCTTATTCCGTATTATATATGTTTTTTCGTTTCAAATACATATCCTCATTCTCGTACAAATTTATTAAACCCATTTTTTCTAATCCGATAACATTAATCTTTTAAAATTAATACTTTTGGATTAGATTTTTGATTTCGCGGTGGTGAAAGTTATTGATTTTAGTGGTTTGTGGGGATTGTTAAATATTGTAAAAAGTTTTTTGGTTTGGAGGAAATTGTAACGGTTTTGTAATAAATGTAATTCTTTTGGGTGAGCCCCCACCTCGAAATCAAAGATTTTCAGAATGACAAGAAAGAAGAGCTGTCACCCTGAACTTGTTTCAGGGTCTCTAATTGAACATTTTAGGCAATAGGCTTATTTGTAATGTTAGAGATTCTGAACAGGAAAAAATCTACGTCGCAATGCTTCTTGATTTTTAATCCTTTCAGAATGACATGAATGAAGAGCTGTCATGCTGAACTTGTTTCAGCATCTCAAATAGAACACGTTAGTCAATAGTTTAATTTGTCAAATTAGAGATTCTGAACAACAAGAAAATTAAATGCTCATACTTCGCATAAATTTTCTAAGTTTTCAGAATGACAATTTGTAACCATTCCCCCCTATCCTACTTGGTTTTCGCCGAGGAGGAAAACATTCCAATTTTTAGACTCTTGGGCTATCGGTTTATAATAGTCCTTTACCAAAATTTGTTGGGTTTGGATTGGCAAATACTGTTGATTATTCAAAAATTCGCCCAAAGATTCTGATTTTTGGGTATATTTTTTCTGTTTTACGATTGGGTAAAATGCGTGTTTTTTTCTTGCTACTTCGCAAAGCATAACATTAATAATTTGGCTATAGTCAAAGTCATAGCCGCTATTGGTCGTAATATCAAAAATGTAATTTAAGTTATCGCTTGTTGTAATCGAAAAGTATCCAAGGATTTTTTTATCCTCTTCAATGACATATCTGATTTTGTAAAAATCGTTGAGTCCTGCAAAAAACGGTTCCTGAAACTCTTTTGGGTGGCGTGTCATTGATGGTTTATAAATATTTATCAATTCAGAATTATAAAGTTCTGCAATCGCTTTGGCGTCGGAATTTTGGGCATATCGCCAATGAAAATCTGATTTTACAGGTGTTGGGTGTTCAATTTTCCACAAGGTTTCGGATGCGCACTGTCTGAATCCGCAGCCATTAATAAACAAATTGAACAATTCATCGTGACATTCGTCAATAGTGACAGCAAACGAAGTTGCGCCCATTGCGCCAAATTTTTGGATTACAAACTCCACAAGCTGTTTGCCTGCATCATACAGGTTTTCTTTGAAAATCAATCTTGTGATATTGATTTTATAAGGGTTTCCTGCAGTTCTTGCTGTTGTGATTAGTCCCAAGATTTCGTGGTTTTCGACCAAAATAAATGATTCTGATTTGAATTTTAACTGCAGTGGCAATACGGTATTCAAGAGTCCAATAGGTTCTTCCATGATTGTTTTTGCCAATTTGTCGTTTTCGTCGTTGCACAAGTATGACACGAGGCGTTTCAATTTATGGTAGTCAAAGCACGTTAATCTTCTTATTTGCATAGTTTTATTATACTTATTTTTGTTTGTTGTTGCAAGTGTGGGGGGATGACCTAAGTGCTCAATTTGAGATTCCGAAACCAGTTCGGAATGACAATATAGTCCTTTCATAATGACATGTTCCCCCACCTCGAAATCAAAGATTTCGGTCCTCCCACGAGGGGCGGACATGTTGACCTATGTGATAGGTGGTTTCCCCCTCTCCCTAACCCTCAGCCATACGGCACGCAGTCTCACTCAACTCGCGTAGCTCGTTGGTTCGGCTAGTGTCCTACGGAGGTGGGAGGGCACTTTCTGTCACTCTGAACTTGTTTCAGCATCATAAATTGAACACGTCAGTCAAAAGACTTAGTTGCCCAATTGGAGACCCTGAAATAAATTCAGGGTGACAGTCTGGCTTTTATTCCATCTGAACAGGAAAAAATCTACGTCGCGATGCTCCTTGATTTTAATCCTTTCAGAATGACATAGACTTTTTTGTCCTGTCTCCCCCACAAGGGGCGAGGGAATTGTCTTACCCTCGGATTAGTTCGTAGATGCGGAACTCGCTTGGGTCAAGTTTTTCAAAATGGATACTATCCATATTCTCCATCGGTTGCGGTTCGTAGTCCTTTTCCTTCAAAACGTATTCGTTTTTCAAGTCGTAATCGCTTGGAATATAGATTTCCTTATCAAATACAGGGTAACCTTCAACCAATTCTTTGTAACTTTCGCCAGTTGCAGCCGTTTTCATAACTTTTTCTGTCGGATATTTGTGGTTTGAAACTATCAAATATGCGGTTTTCATTGGTTCTTTGGTAATCAACCACGCACTAAAGCCGTCTTCATCATCGACAATGATTTGAGCCTCGCCACTATTAATAATATTGTTATTTTTTACAAATCTGTCTATTGCATCAAATTTTGTGTAGAAGTTTTCATTATCTGCACGTTTCATTGCAACTTCTTCACCGATAGTGTATTCTGTACCGCCTTGAGTGAAACTTTCATCACCGTCAACGTACATCATTGGACGTTGTGCGTATTTACCCCCCGGCAAGAATTTGTATTTGAACCATTTGTACAATGCTCCGTTTTCTCCCAATTGTGCAGGGTATTGGTCGATACAATGAAATTCTCCGTCTTGGTTGTTATATGTTTTCAAAATAGAAAGCATATTACCTTTTTTGAATTTTGTATTATAGTTTGCCAAGTTTTGGTTGTCTTCTGAAATCTTTTCAGGAGTTTTGTCAAATTGAGAAATTATGTCGTTGCCCCAAAGCATGTCAAATTTCATATTTTGATGGTATTCTTTCAAGAAGTTATCCCAAAGCATATATTCTGCCAAAGTTGCGAAATATGGGATTTTTTTCTTCATTGTTGTGTTTAGTTTATTCAATACATAGCGTGGTGCGCGGTAGCTGATAGGCACGCCGTTGCGTTCTGAAACCTCGTCTACGATATGGTCGATGTGGTCAACTCTGAATCCGTCAAAATTGTAGTCTTTTTGAAGTTGTTTCATTGCGTTGATAAACAATTCAATAACGTCTTCATTGAATTTCCCATTTTCAAGGTTCACAAAGTAATACGGAGTTTGACAGTCAAGGTTAGCAAATGCTGTTACATCATCCCCTTTATAGTCGTAGTGTTTGAATGTCGGATATCCGCCACATTCGCTCATTCCATCGTATACAGGAACGCCTGCTGAGCACCAAGCTCCCCCAGGAGCAGGCCACAAGCCTTCGTTCATAAGGGCTTGAATTGTGTCGATTTGTTTTGTAATATCGCTTTCTTCAAGTTTTTTCTTATCGTTTTTGAAGTCGTGAACTTTTGCGACTATTTCACGCACTCGTTTTTGAATTTTTAATTGATATCCTTTTTCAAGCATTGAGTTTGAGAAAGTCTTTTTGTGTTCTGCCATGATTCCGTCAAAATTGTTATACAATTCTTGGAACGCAGGGCTTAAATCGCCTGAACTGCCTTGCAATCTTTGGATGTAGACATCTTTTGCAATTTGGATATCGTCTTGGTCATGGTCTTTTGACAAAAATTCCGCAACTTCTTCAACTTTTGCAATCAGTTGTTTTTGAAGTTCGTTTATGTTGTACCAGCGTGCAACTTGCGGATTTGCCAATACGAATTTTGAGAAACGTCCTGTTTGAGGCAAAATATCATAAATCACAGGGTGTCCTGCAAGTTGAGCCATTTCGATAAATGTTTGAACTTGTTGTTTTACATTCATGCCTGTAAGTTCTTCGATTTTGTCGTCTTTAAGTTTAGAACTTACTTCACTGCTTTTGGGAAGGTATGCACAGCCAAATTCTCTAGGGTGGAACGGAATAAGGTAAATTGTCGTATTATAAATACAGTTTTCCATGTTTCCTGTAGGTAAGATAAGCAACTGTTTCAACCAGTCAAAGAATTTGCCGGTTTCTTTAGATTTATTTCCATTGCCTAAAGCTGCAAGGTTTAGAAGTTTGATGTCATGCCCTTCGCGTTTGAACCAGTCGGAAGTTTTTTCCTGATGTCTTGATAGTGGGCTGATTTGATTGTTTTTGAAGTGGAATTTGCCGTCTTTAAATATGTTGTTTTGTTTCCACTTTTCTTCTAATGCAAAAAGTGTTTCTTCGTTAGTTAATTCGTCTAATGCCTTTTGGAACGGATAAGTCAAGTAACCGTATTTTTGAATGTGCATAGACAAATATTTTTTCCTGAGTTCAGGAATATTGTCGCTAGGATAAGCTTTTTTTAACTCCTCGTAGACTTTGTTTAATTCTACGTCTTTTGCAGTTTCGTGCTCTCTTTTTTTAAATAAAAATTCAAACATAAATATCTCCCTATATGTAAAAATTATATCATAAGAAAATTTTTATTTTGCAACTTTTTAATATTGCCTAGTCGGCTAATGGTTTTGTCCTGTTGAAGATATAAATTTAAAGTGTTCAAGAGCTTCTCAGCCCATTCGAGTACATAAAAATTTATTATATGGAGAAAAATATGGTTACAGAAAACAAACAAATTTCAATCGTTATAGTCGAAGATTTTAAACTAACAAGAGTAGGGCTAAGATGTGCACTAAATTCTAATCCTGATTTGAATGTCGTAGCGGAATGTGAAGATGCGATTGACGGTATTAAGAAAATTAAAGAACTTAACCCCGATATTGTGTTGATGGATTTAGGTTTGCCGACAATGAACGGTATTGAGGCAATGGTTAAAATTCGTGAATTTTCTTCAGATGTCAAAATTATTGCATTAACATCTCACGATAGAGAGGAAGAAGTTGTAGCAGCTTTGAGTTCAGGTGCTAATGCATATTGTCTTAAAGATATTGACCCATCAAAACTTGCCGACGTTATTCGCGATGTTTCAAAAGGGGTATGTTGGATAGATTCTGTGGTCGCTAATTTAGCACTAAAATCTATTCCAAAAGTCGATAATGTGGGATTGCTTGGTCATCAAGTTTCAGACCAAACAAGAGTACCATTAACAGAGCGCGAATTCGAAGTTTTAAAACACTTGGTTGCAGGTAAAAGTAATACCGAAATCGCGAAAGAATTAATTGTAAGCGTTCACACTGCAAAAGCTCATGTTTGTTCAATCTTACAAAAGATGTGCGTAAATGATAGAGTTCAGGCAGCAGTTAAAGCCGTAAAAGAAGGTATGGTATAAGTTATTCATTACATATAGATACAACAACCCAAATGGAAGGAAAAATGAGAGTAAATCTTGTTTTTCCTTTTTCTTATTATAATTTTGCTGTGCCTAATACAAATAATGCTGCGCCTGATGCCGGTTCTACCGTTGCATCGTGGTATACAATCGGAAATACATCAAGCATGTGGCTTGCAGTATTATCTACAATACAATTTGAACCTGCATCCACTTTATTAACACCTGCAGAACAGTTTACTTCACGGTTTGGCAAACTTACACCGTTTACGTCAATAAATCCGACACATTTTGACAAATCCGCACCATTAACAGGGCCTGAAAAAATAGCTTGTACAGGTCTTCTGCCGATAGGTAATTCACATTCTTTAGCCTCCGGATGAAATGCAATGATGATACCGTCATTTAAAGAATATGCAAGGTATTCCGTATAATTATCTGGAATTGTATCTCTTGTTTCCAGTCTGTATGGAACTTGGTGGTTCCCTCTGTCTACTCGGTAAAGATTTGTGACTTTTCCATAGTAGGTATAACCTTTTAGTGTTCCGTTTAAGATAGAACAAAATGTCATAAATTCTTCAGGACTTTCGTTACCACCTTTTGTTGGGTCAGGCGAACAAGCCTTATCTGTTCCTGCAAAATCGTAGCCGTATTTTGCTTTTGCCATTAAACTTGCTTGGTTCAATGTAGAAACAGTCTTTTTAAATTGAGAACGAAATTTTGCACCATTGGTATACGAAATCAATGTAGGTATTGTCATTGCTGCAACTATACCGATAATACCAAGAGTGATTAAAACTTCCGCAAGGGAAAACCCAAAATTTTTGTTCATTTTTAATATCCTGAAAACGTACTTCCTTTATATATTATTTTATTGATTTTGAGATTTGTCAATTGATAAATATAATATTATAACGAAATTTAATATTAAAATTCGCCAATTAATTTTAATAAAGTTTTGGATGGCAAACCTATAACGTTGTCCAATTCACCGTCTACAGCTTTTATGTAGCCGTTTGGCAGTTCTTGGATTCCGTAAGAACCTGCTTTGTCAAAAGGCTTAAAGTTCTCAATGTAGAAATGAATTTGTTCATCTGTTAAGTCTTCAAAAGTTACATAAGTTGTAGTTGATTCAACTTTTGATTTAAACGTTTCTGAATCTATTACGGCAACTGCGGTTACAACAAAATGAGTTTTGCCTGAAAGCATTTTTAACATTTTGTATGCCTCATTTTTGTCTTTTGGTTTGCCTAAAATTTTGTTATCAATAACGACAATTGTATCGGCACCTATTACAAGAGCTTTTTCTGAAGTTTCTTTTGCAACATATAGAGCTTTGTTGTATGCAAGATTTTCAACATAATCATAAGAGAAATCCGTCTGGTCATGTGGTTCCACATAAGAAGACGGAATAATTACAAAATCCAATTTTAGCTTTTTCAGAATATCAGCTCTTCTGGGAGAAGAAGAGCCCAGGATAATTTTTCCCATTGCGTGTCTCCTTGTTTTTTCCTATTTTTATCTCAAAAACAGGCACAATTCAACACAAACTTTTTCTAACGCTGTCCCATTGACCTTTGATATCTGGCAGTTCTAGCGTTAATCGCATAACATGCAATGTTTAGTCTTTGACGAAGTTCCATCATATTACGCAAAGTTGCTGCATAATCATTCATAGCTTCCATCATTTTGTTTGGGTCAACCATTGATTCCATGTTATCGTGATTGTCAACTTTTTCTTCTTGGTATTTTTGTACTAACATCTTGTCGATGTAATCATCTGCGCCTACGCCCATGCGAAGTCCTCCCTATTGATTTTTTGATATCCTGTTCCTGTAAAAAATATATCCTAGATATTCCTTATATTTTAATAAAGTATTTTGCGTTTTCAAAATTGCCTTTTTTGAGATATTTACATTTACAAAACTTAACATTATGGCAATTTTCAATATTTACTTTATTTACAATGAAAGATATGGATATAGTAAACAATTATAAAAATTACAAACAGTATCTACCGGATTACGCAAATTGGCGTGATGAACAAGATTTGAACAGAGCAAAGCGTTTGGATTATCTTAAAAAGCATCCTGAAAAAATGAATGAGGAAGATATTCAGCGCGGAAAAATTTTATTGCGTTCAATAGATGTTATGGATGAGTATTCGCAATCTAACGCTGAAGATATGGAAACCGCAACAGATTTTGCAACAAGTCAGGTCGTTGGTATTGCAACTATGGTCGGAACTCTTGGCGGAACCCTTTTGACAATGACAAAACCTGTCCAAAATATGATGGCGAAAATCACCAGAGGCAATCAAAAACTTGAAATTTTAGCATCAGTTGTTCCTTCTCTTATTGGTATGCTTGTCGGTATGGCAGCCAGTTTTCCGGCTGTTGTATGGGCTACAAAAGCTCAAGTTTCAGCCTCCAGAAAAGGTCGTTTTGAGGCAATGTCAAAAGATTTGAAAAATCCTGCAACATTTGCTGTTTTAACTCCAGAACAAAAGAAAAAAGCAGAAGAAATTGCCAAAGATATTAAACTTGATGATAAAGATAAGAAAAGATTAAATAAAAAACAGGGCTTGAACCTGAATCCTTTAGAATCTATTTCAACTTTGAAAAAATATTATAAAAATGATAGTGAATACCAAGCGCGAAAATCCGAATTTGACAAATTATTAGAACATGATGAAAGTAAATTCGGTACTCAAGTGTCAGAAAAACAAATTCGTGATGCAAAACGCGACCAACAAATTTTATCAGATATGGTAAGAAGAATTGATGTTGCATCTCAAGATTATGCAGAAAATACTGAACTTGCAACAAATACAATTACAACACTTGCCCTTGGTACAGGCGGTTTAGCCGGTTGGCTTTCAAATAAAGTCATGAAAGGTTTGAAAATAAAAGGTGGCGGTGTAGTTGGAAAAGCTATCCCTTGGGTTGTTGGTGCAACATTACCGCTTACTGCAGGTATTTATTCTGCTAAAATTCAAAAACAAGCCTCAAGAATCGGCAGATATAAGGTTAAACAAGAAATGCTAAACAATCCGGCTGAACTTGTTTATGTTGATGATAAAGATGTTGCAACATCTGATGTGAAAACTTTTGAAAAACACAAAAAGCCAAATTTGTTCAAATTTATGGCAAACCTTTATAAAGATAATAAAGAATATCAAAATTACGTCAAAACAGAAGGCGAAAAAGAGTTAAAAATGCACAAGGCAATTGAAAAACTTGAATTGTCAGAGGAACAAATTAAAGATGCAAAAGCATTGCAAAAGAATATATTTAAAACATTCAACAAAGTAGATGAAAAATCTCAAACATACTCTGAAAGTGTTGAGGCAATGGGCGAAATCACTCAAAACGGTGTTCAAACATTTGGTTCACTTGTAGCATCAGGTATTTCTCTGTTGATGGCTTATAGAATGATGGAAAATCCAAATGCAGCCAAATCTATGCCAAAACTTATAGCAAAATTGATGGCGCCGTTTGCATTAGTCCTTCTTCCTGCAATCGGTATTGATGTTTACACAACAAAAGCTCAGAAAAAAGCCTCAAGAGTAGCTGATATGATGGCTCTGAAAGAGTTAGGCGACTATAGGCATTATGTAGATTATTCAAATGTTAAATAATATAATTTTTAGCTGACAAAAAATATTTTTTTGGGCTATTATATAGATAGTAGAAAATTATTAGGGATTTAGTCATGACACAATCAAAAAATGAAGAAAAAGTTATAGGTATACCGAGAGCAATGTCTTTTTACAACAACTATCCGTTCTATTACGGATTTTTCAATGACCTTGGTATAAAAATTATATTGTCTGATGTAACAACAAAACAAACTATGTCAGATGGCGCAGGGCTTGTTGTTACAGAAACATGCTTACCTATCAAAGTTTATATTGGTCATATTTTGAACTTGTTAAACAAAGGTGTTGATAAAATCTTTGTTCCGTCAATTCAATCTGTAGACCTCAAAATTTATAACTGCTCAAAAATCAGAGGATTGCCTGATTTGGTTCGTAACGTTGTAAAACAACCGTTCACAATGATTGAGGCAACTCTTGATAAATCTGAAAAAAATCAAGGTTTATACGAATTTTTGGCAGAAGCAGTTAAACCTTTTGGTATCACTGATATGAACCTTATCAAAAAGGCGTCAAAAGCAGGCTGGAGATGTTATAACAATTTCCACGTTATGACAAAATCAGGTATGCCGTATTCTAAGGCTTTGAGTTATGCATTGCAAGGTAAAGTTGTAATCGCAAACAAATCAAAAGAATATCCGATTTCAATCGCTCTTGTTGGGCATGGATACAATATCTATGACGAAAGAGTTTGTATGAAGATTTTTGACAAACTTGAAAAAATGGACGTTGAAGTTTGCACATCATTGCAATTGTCTGATGAACAATTGGACGAAGGTATTGCAAGTTTAGGTAATGACAAATACTGGGCAAACGAAGATGAAATGACAGGTTCAGCAGGTCACTTCTTGAAAGACAACAAAGTTGACGGCGTAATTACAATTACTGCATTTGGTTGCGGACCTGATTCATTGATGGTTGAACGTATTACAAGACGTGCAAAACAATTTAATAAACCGTTATTGAATTTGACTATTGATGAACAAACAGGTGAAGCAGGCTTTGTTACTCGTATTGAGGCGTTTGTTGATATGTTGTTCCGTAAAAAACGTGCAAATATTGTTAATAAATTGAATATCCAAAGTTCTGAATCTGAATATACGCCAAATACAGAGTTTATTGAAACTAAATCTGTAAAAGGCTAGTTAATAAAAACAAAATATAGTTATCCGATTAGAGAAAAATCTTTCCCAAGGTTTTTCTCTAATTCTATTATAATGGTTGATAATACAAATAAGTCTATGTCATTCTGAGTTGACTGGAATATGAGTTGAGATGAAATCGAAACGTAATATTCTGTTCCTACTTGGTGTTTCAGGGTATCCCATATAACAAATTTTGCATTTGACTAATATGTTCGATTTGAGATGCAGAAACACTCCTTATGCGCAACCGGAGTAGCCACAATTTAAACAAATAAAACACCCTTCTGCCATTTTGATTTCCGCACCGCACTCAGGACATTTTACCGTCTTTATTTCACCTGTCGGATTGTAATCCTCAGATGGTTCAACAGGTTTCATTTCGATTGTTTTTTCTGTCTTTTTTGGTTGTTCCAAATTCATCGGCTGAAATTGTCTTGAATTATTCCTGTATACAGTAATTCCTTTTAATTTATTTTTATAAGCCAAAATATAAGTTTCTTTGATATCTTCTCGTGTTGCGGATTCAACAAAATTCACGGTTTTTGATACCGCATTGTCTGTAAATTCTTGAAAAGCAGCTTGCATCTTTACATGCCAGTATGGGGAAATATCATGTGCTGTAACAAAGATATTTTTAACTTCGTCAGGCAAGTTCTCAATATGCGCCACAGTACCGCATTGGGCAATTTGGCTCATCAATTCTTCCGTGTATAAACCGTGAGTTTTCATGTATTTTTCAAAAACAGGATTAACCTCTAGTAATTGTGTTCCATCCATAATCAGCCTAGAAAATACAAGTCCAAACAGCGGCTCAATTCCGCCTGATGCCCCTGCTATCATTGAAATTGTTCCGGTTGGTGCGATACAAGTTGTTGTGGCATTACGTAGTCCGTATTTTTGAACATCTTCGTCCAGTTGTGTCCACATTTTAGGGCTGATTTTATTAGATGTTTTTCCTTCAAATTTCTTTGAAAAATAATGTGGGGCTTCATATACACTGCCTTTGAAATTGTTAAATCGTCCTCTTTCTTTTGCCAATTCTACTGACTCGGTTTTTGAAATGTAATCAATAAATGACATCACATCTGTTGCTAAATTTGTTCCCTGTTCTGAATTATAGGCAATTCCCATTTTCATAAGCATATCAGCCCAGCCCATTACACCAAGTCCGATTTTTCTGTTGTTTTGAACCATTTCAGAAATTTGCGGTAGCGGATAATTATTTACGACGATTACGTTGTCCAAAAATCTCATTGCTGTGCGGACAGTTTTTTCTAACAAATCCCAATCAACCACAAATGTTCCACCTTGTTCTTTTACCATAAGTCCAAGATTTATTGAACCTAAATTGCAAGCCTCATAAGGCAAAAGCGGAACTTCGCCACACGGATTTGTTGACTCGATTTGACCGATTTGCGGAGTCGGATTATCTTTGTTCATTTTATCAATAAATACAATCCCCGGTTCGCCGTTTTTCCACGCGCTATCAACAATTAAATCAAAAACAGCTCTTGCGTCCATCCTGCCGACAACTTCGTTATTTTGCGGATTTATTAAGTCGTAGTCTTCACTATTTAAACACGCCTCCATAAATTTGTCGGTAATTGCAACAGATATATTAAAATTGTTCAATTTATTGTTATCGGATTTGCAATTGATAAATTCAATAATATCAGGATGGTCAACTCTTAATATCCCCATATTGGCGCCACGTCTTGTGCCCCCTTGTTTTACTGCCTCAGTTGCAGCGTTAAAAACTTCCATAAATGAAACCGGACCTGACGATACCCCCATAGTTGAGCGAACTACGCTGTTTTTAGGTCTGAGTCTTGAAAAAGAAAATCCTGTACCTCCGCCTGATTGGTGTATCAATGCGGTATTTTTTATTGTTTCAAAAATACTGGCTAAGCTATCCTCTATCGGCAACACAAAACAGGCTGCCAATTGTCCTAAATCACGTCCTGCATTCATCAAGGTTGGAGAATTTGGCATAAAATATCTGTGAGTTATTGCATCATAAAATCTGTCTGATAAATTTTTGACATCTTCTGAAGTTTTGCCAAATTTCAAATCTCCGCTTGCTATTGTATCTGCGACACGGCGAAACATATCTTTGGGCGTTTCAATACAATTACCGTTTTTATCACGTTTTAGGTATCTTTTTTCTAAAACTTTTATGGCATTTTTAGATAAATTGATTTGACTATCAGCAGATGACATATTAAACCTCCCACATAAACATTTTTTCTACTAAAATTGTACACCCATAAAATATAATAATGCAATATATTATCCGAAAAGAGAATACATTAATGTCTTTTTATGCTATATTGGGTACATGATTTGGAGAGGTTTTAGGGTATTTTTAGTTATAATTTTGGTAGCTTTATTGTGTAGAGCTTGTCTTTTAAAAGACGTTCCGACAGCTAAAGACACTATAAAAACTTCTACCAAAAACGAAACCGCAATAAATTATCCGACTCCGAAAAATGTGACAATTAACGGAGTAGATTATTTGGAATCTCAAGCTCCGATTGGAAAATTTGGCGGAGAGATGATAGAATCAACTATTGGGGAAGGACCGAAAACTTTTAATCCGTTTAATTGTAAAGATAATATTTCATCTCAATTGTCAGGTGTTATGTATGATGGATTATTGACATCTGACCCTATTACAGGTCAACCTGTACCAAAACTTGCAAAATCTTTTTCTATCTCCCCTGATGGCAAAACTTACACAATAAAATTACGACACGGAATAAAATGGTCTGATGGCAAACCAATAACCGCAGATGATGTTGTATTTACGTGGCGCGATATTATCTTTGCAGGACTTGGCGATACTTCAACAAGAGATTCTCTTGTTATTGATGATAAATTACCGACAGTAAAAAAGATTGATAATTATACGGTCACATTTACGACACCGAAACCTTTTGCACCATTTATAAGGATGTTATCAACTCCAATTGCGCCAAAGCATTTCTTCATGCCTGCAGTTAAAAATGGTGGTGTAGATTTTGATACCTTTTTGTCAACTAATACAAAGCCGTCTGATTTTGTAGTTTCAGGAGCTTTTAAGTTAAAAGAATATGTACCTGCTCAAAGAGTTGTATTTGAGAGAAATCCGAATTATTACGAAATTAACAAAAACGGTGAAAAACTACCATATTTGAACAGGCTTGTATTTTTAATTGTCGGAGATTTGAATAACGAAGTTCTAAAATTTGAGGCAAAAGAACTTGATATAATTTCTTTGCAGGGGGCAAAAGTTGCCAGATATAAAGCTATTGAGCCTCATTCTGATTTCAAGTTGTATAATCTTGGACCAACTACAGGGACTATGTATTTGTCTATGAATTTGAATAACAGAACCAATCAAAAAGGAAAATTCTATGTTGACCCGATTAAGCAAAAATGGTTCCAAGATTTGAATTTTAGAAGGGCTGTAGATTACGCGATTGACAGAAAAAATATGGTGTTTAATATTGCAAACGGTATCGGAGCACCTTTATTTACACCTGAAAGTTTAAATTCTATTTATTTAAACAAAAATCTGAAACCTTATGACAAAGATATCAATAAATCAAAAGAACTTTTGAAAAAATCAGGTTTTTACACGGATAAAAAAGGTAAATTATATGACAAAGATGGTCATAGGGTAGAATTTGACTTATATACAAATGCCGGAAACACTGAGCGTGAGGCAATCGGTGTTATGGTAAAACAAGACCTTGAAGATTTGGGGATGAAGGTAAACTTTAAACCTATTGAATTTAATTCTCTTGTTAATAAACTTGTAAGTACATTTGACTGGGATATGGTGATAATGGGGCTTACAGGTTCACCCTTAGAGCCAAACGGAGGTAAAAATGTGTGGTTATCTGACGGAAGGCTCCACATGTTTAATATGCGCACCCCAGAAGAAGGTAAAGCAAAATTACTGCCGTGGGAAAAAGAACTTGATTATTTGTATACTCAAGGTGCATTAGCTACAAAATTTGAAGACCGAAAGAAATATTATGACAAATATCAAGAAATTGTCTATAACGAAAAACCAATGATATACATATATTCACCTGTTATTATTATGGCAATTCGTGACAAATTCAAAAATATTTATCCGTCAAACCTTGGTGGGCTGACTCATAATATAGAAGAGATTTATATCGGAGGGGATAACTAATAATGGAAACTCTGAAATATATAATAAAAAGAATACTTCAAACCATTCCGCTTTTGGTGATGGTTTCAATTATAAGTTTTTTTATCATCAGATTATCTCCGGTTGACCCTCTTGCGGAATTAAAATTAAATCCGTCAATTTCACCTGTCACAGTTGAAAAAGAGCGCCAACGCTTAGGGTTGGATAAACCGATAATCGTACAATACGGCAAATGGGCAATTTCGTTTGTCAAAGGCGATTTAGGGGTAACATCAACCGGTGAAAGAGTTAGTCAAAAATTAAAAGAACGTATACCAAATACCTTACTTTTGACAACTATTGTAATTTTTCTAACTTGGCTTGTCGGAGTCCCTTTAGGGATTATTGCGGCTGTAAAATGGAAAACTCCGTTTGATAGGATTTTGACCGTTCTGACAAGTATCGGTATGGCGATTCCATCGTTTTTCTTTGCTGTGTTACTTTTGATGTTTGCGGTCAAGACAGGTTGGTTTCCTATTGGCGGATTAACAAGTCCTAATTTTGCTGATATGAATATCATTCATAAATTTCTTGATATTTCATATCATTTAGTTTTGCCTGTATTTGTACTGTTTACAATATCCCTTGCAGGGTTACAAAGGCAAATGAGAGCAAATATGCTTGATGTACTTGATAGCGATTATGTGAAATTTGCAAGGGCAAAGGGATTGCCTGAATTTACCGTAATATATAAGCACGCATTGCGTAATGCGATAAACCCAATGATAACTTTGCTTGGGTTTGAATTTGCAGGACTATTAAGTGGTGCTGCGTTAACAGAATATGTCTTTCAATATCCGGGGCTTGGCAGATTGATACTTGAAGCTGTTTTGAAATCTGATATAAATCTTGTAATGGCATCTTTGATGATGGGAGCAATAATGCTTGTTTTAGGTAATTTAATTGCTGATATTCTCCTTATTATCACAGACCCAAGGATTAGGGTGAAATCATGATGATACGCGAAGTTTTGACACAATTATGGAAAGATAAATTTGCAAGAGCAGCGTTAATTGTTCTTGGGGTAATTTATATTGCCTTATTTTTAGCTGATTTTATTGCACCTTATACAAAAGATTTTTCAGATCGGACAATGGCTTATGTTCCGCCATCAAAAGTCTTTACAATTGATGAAAACGGCAAACTGTCAAAACCTTATACATATAACTATGTGAGAATTTTTAATCAAGAAACCCTTGAAATTGAATACAATTTTGACCGAAGTAAAAAACATTATATAAAATTCTTTTCAAAAGGTGTGCCTTACAAATTTTTAGGGCTGATTCCGATGAAAAGACACCTGTTTACAACAGATTCAGACGGCAGGATATTTTTGCTCGGTACAGATATAAACGGTAGGGATGTTTTTTCAAGATTGTTATTTGGGGGTCGAATTTCTATGACCATAGGATTTTTAGCATTGTTTGTTTTATTTCCTATCGGACTATTGTATGGCGGAATTTCAGGATATTTCGGCGGAAAAGTCGATGTTGTTATGATGCGATTTGCTGAGGCAGTTATGTCTATTCCGAGTTTTTATTTGCTAATCATTCTAGCGTCAATTTTGCCATCCGGCATGACAAGCTCCCAGAGATTTTTACTGATTGTTATAATACTTGCTCTGATTGGTTGGGCAGGCTTTGCTCGTGTTGTCAGAGGGATGGTTTTATCAATAAAAAATCAGGAGTACATTCAAGCTGCTCAATCTATCGGGGCATCAAAAATGCGCATAATTACAAAACACATTTTGCCGCAAACCACAAGTTTTGTAATAGTTGCGATGACTTTATCAATACCGTCATATATATTATCAGAATCAGGTTTGAGCTTTTTGGGATTGGGTATTCAACAACCTGATGCTAGCTGGGGTAACATGTTAAAAGAGGCTCAAGAGTTTACAAATATTATATATAGACCGTGGTTGCTTGCTCCGGGATTTTTAATTTTTGTATCAGTTTTGGCATTTAATCTTATAGGTGATACCATAAGAGATATTTTAGACCCACAAAGTAAAATAAGATAATGGAGGAAAAATAGAAAAAGTATGAGTAAAGATTCAAAAATCGCAACAGCATTAGCTGCAGGGCTTATTGCCTTTGGTGTTTTTCTTTTTCTATGGATTCTTCCGTTTTTGTATATCTATATCGGAATGGTTGAACAGGGGCAAACTAACACTCACAATACAAAATGGGATAAACTTGCCGTGAAATATTCTCTGTTTTATCCCCAAAAAGTTTATACAATTGAGGCAGCTTTACCTAGTTTAGTGCTGTCAAAAGATTATTGCACCGCAATAAAATATTATAAAACGTTAGAAGAATTAAACGCACAAACTCCTGCAACAACGTACTTGGCAACTTATGCATATATTCAGTACGGAGATTTTGAAAATGCGCTATATTATGCAAAAAAAGAAAATAATCTAAGACATTTGGCAAAAATTTATATTCTGACAAAAGATTACAAAAATGCTCAAATTGTTGTAGATAAAATGCTTGCCGAAAATTCTCCAAAACCGCAAAGCTATTTATATAAAGCAGAACTTGAAAGTCGCAAAGGAAATTACAAAGTTGCTAAAACATATATAGATAAAGCGATTATACCAATGCAACATTCTATTGAAGCCTTGCAGGTGAAAGCAAATATCGAAAAAAATCTTGGAAATAAGAAAGAATATAAACGTACATTGGCTAAAATAAAAGAGCTTGAAATTAAGAATGATGAAAGGATTAAGTAATAATGCTTGATGTGAATATGGACCATCTGACAAATATAATAAATTTAGATTATATGCTGAGAATCACAATTGCCGTGATTTTTGGGTTTTGTTTAGGGTTAGAAAGAGAACTTACCAATAAATATGCAGGTTTAAGAACTCACATTTTGGTGTGTTTGGGTGCTTGTGTGTTTACTCTGATTTCTATTTACGGATTTCCGACATTTGCACCGGGGGATAACGTTGTAGTTGACCAAGCAACAGGTATCAGAGATACATCAAGGGTTGCAGCTCAAATCGTTACAGGTATCGGTTTTATCGGTGCAGGTACGGTTTTGCGCAATGGTCCAATCGTTCTTGGTTTAACGACAGCCGCAACTTTGTGGATAGCCGCTAGTATCGGTATGGCATGCGGAGCAGGTATGTTTGAAATTGCATTTGCTGGTACATTGTTATCAATATTAACCTTAGTATCTATCCGTGTATTTGAAAGAAAAGTTCTACCAACAAGTACAAAACGCACAAAACGTATCAAAATCGGCATTGTTTGTCAAAATGAATTTGCGGAACAAATCCAAGAATATATTATTGAAAAATACCAAGATATATCAGAACTTTCTAAAAAACAAATGAATGCGGACCAAAATTGTGCCAAAATAACTTGTATTTTAGACGTTATGACAAGAAAACCTATCAAAGAATTATACAAGGCTTTTCAAAATATGGAAGGAATTGATTCAATTTCAATCCAAGAAACTTTAGAGTAGATAAAACCTTTACAACCGAATGTATTTACGATAGGATAAAGCAGAGAATATAAGGGAGATATTAAGTTGAAATATAAAAGAATTTTATTAAAGGTGAGCGGAGAAGCTTTGTTGGGTAATCAACAATTCGGTATTGATAAAACTCCTGTTACTATGATTGCAAACGAAATCAAAAAAGTAACATCTGAAGGTGCACAAGTTGCTGTTGTTGTTGGTGGCGGAAACATCTTTAGAGGAATGAGAAATAGTGCAGAACTTGGAATGGACCAAGCATCAGGCGATTATGTCGGAATGTTGGCAACAGTTATGAACGCTGTAGTTTTGCAAAGTGCTTTGACTCAAATCGGTGTACAATGCCGAGTTCAATCAGCTATTGCTATGAACCAAATAGCTGAACCATACATCCGTCATAGAGCAATCAGACACCTTGAAAAAGGCAGAGTTGTAATTTTTGCGGCAGGTACAGGTAATCCGTTCTTCACAACAGATACAGCAGCAGCCCTAAGAGCATCTGAAATCAATGCAGAGGCAATGCTTATGGCTAAAAACGGAGTTGATGGAGTTTACACAGATGACCCTAAGACAAATCCTAATGCTAAAAAATTAGAAAATATCAATTATGACGAAATTATTAAAAACGGCTTAAAGGTAATGGATACAGCAGCTTGCGCTTTGTGTAAGCAAAACAAAATCCCAATTGTCGTATTTGATTTCAAAAAAGAAAACGGTATAAAAAATATCCTAGATGGTCAAAAAATAGGAACATACATTAGTTAATATACGAAAGAGGTAAAAAATGACAGAATCTTTAGAAGAATTATTTTTATTCGGAGAAGAAAAAATGGAAAAAGCGATTGCCCAACTTCACAAAGAATTTGGTTCAATCCGTTCAGGTCGTGCCAATCCGGGAATCTTGGACAAAGTTATTGTTGAATACTATGGAGCTCCAACTCCATTAAGACAAATGTCTCAAGTTTCAGTACAAGATGGTACTACACTTGTTATCACACCTTACGATAAATCTATTATGAAAGAAATCGAAAAAGCAATTATCAAGGCTGAAATCGGAATTACTCCAAACAGTGACGGTACTTGTATCAGATTGACTTTCCCTCCTCTAACTGAAGATAGGAGACGTGAAATTTCAAAAGACGTTAAAAAACTAGGTGAAGAGACTAAAGTTGCGGTAAGAAATATCCGTCGTGATATGACTGACAATTTGAAAAAAATCGAAAAGAATGAAAACTTACCTGAAGATTTGGTAAAAGATAATCAAGAAAAAATTCAAAAATTAACAGACAAATATACTGCAAACATTGATACCGCAGTAGCAGCAAAAGAAAAAGAGGTTATGACAGTATAATGATAGAGTTGGGCTTGAATAAAAACGCAACTAGAATGTTGACAGGATTTATAATGGGAACGATTGTAATGCTTTGCATTATGTATGGTGACTTTGCATTATTGTTAATGCTTGTTGTTCTGTTGGGATTCGGTTCAAAAGAATATGTAAAAATATTGAATCACAAAGGGTTTTATCCAAGCCTAAAAGTCATGTATTTAACAGAAGCAATCCTTGCAACTGTCGTATACTTCAAGCGCTTTGACCTTGTGGCAATAACACTTACAATTTGTGCAATGTGCTCATTTATGTGGGTATTATTCAGAGGTAAACAACCATATATTGCCAATGTTGCGACAACATTACTCGGTATGGTTTATTGCGGATGGTTCCCATTACACTTAATCTTTTTAAGAGATTTAAGTTGTACAAAATACGACAGCGGACTCGGATTTGTTGTCTTGATGTTCACCGCAATCTTATTAACGGATGTTGGTTGCTATTATGTCGGTACAAAGCTTGGCAAGCGCAAACTTGCACCTGTAATCAGTCCGAATAAAACAATTGAAGGCTCTATTGGCGGAATGTTCTTTGCAATCCTTGGAGCTGTCGTAATCGGTTTATTCATAGATTTGCCTTGGTATATGTCAGCAATTGCAGGTGTTATTTGTACTGTATTTGCTCAAATTGGTGACCTTTGCGAATCTATGCTAAAAAGAGATGCAGGGGTAAAAGATTCAGGCTCAAGTCTTCCGGGACACGGCGGATTTTTGGATAGAACCGACAGTTTTATTTTAACAATTCCGATTATGTATTATTTCTGCAAATGTTTCATTTTCCAAACTGATTGGATGGTTACATTGGCTAGTCATTTGAAAGGGTTGTTCTAATGTCTAAAACAGTAGCTGAAATCTTTGGTATTGAAACTGTTACGGCAGATTATTACAAACATGCTCTGACTCATTCATCATATACAAAAGAATTAAATCTCCCTGAAACTGAATGTTACGAACGTTTGGAATTTTTGGGAGATGCTGTTTTGAAATTGACCGTTTCAGATGTGTTGTTCAAGATGTACCCTGAATCCCGAGAAGGCGAGTTGTCAAAAATTCGTGGGGTTGTCGTTTCTGATAACACTTTAGCTGATATTGCAAAACATAACGGTTTGCAAGACTTGATAATAATGAGTAAGCACGAGGAAAAACAAGGTTGCAGAAATCTTAATTCTATCTGTGCTTGCGCATTTGAGGCAATTTTGGGTGCGTATTATCTTGATGGTAAATTTGATGAAATTTTAAAATACATTGAAACTACGTTTAAACCGTACATTTTGGATGTAGAAAAACATTTTGAAAAATTCAATGCCAAAGCTATTTTGCAAGAATACACTCAAGGTCAAACTAAAAATACACCTGAATACAACGTTATTCGCGAAATCGGACCGCAACACAAAAAAGAATTTGAGGTTGAAGTCAGATATAATGGTGAAGTTTTGGCGGTTGAAACAGGTTTGAGCAAAAAAGAGGCTGAGCAAAAATGCGCTTATTCAGCTTGTAAAAAATTGGGGATTATTTAATGGACAAAATTATTGTTTCTCCGTCAATTTTGTCGGCGGATTTTGCAAACCTTGAAAGAGATATCAAAAAGGTCGAAACCTCCGGTGCTGATTGGATTCATGTCGATGTAATGGATGGACATTTTGTGCCAAATATCACAATAGGAATCCCTGTTGTTAAATCTTTGCGCAAAGTGACTGATTTGCCGTTGGATGTGCATTTGATGATTGAAAATCCTGAAAAGTATGTCGAAGATTTTGCAAATGCAGGAGCTGATATCATTACTTTTCACTATGAGGCAATGGAAAACTCTGCAAAGACTTTTGAACTCATAAGAAAAATTAAAAATTTGGGTAAAAAAGCAGGTCTGTCAATCAAACCAAAAACTTCCCCTAATGAGATTTTAGATTTTTTGCCGGAACTTGATTTGCTCCTTGTTATGACTGTAGAACCGGGGTTTGGCGGTCAAAAATTTATGCAGGATTGCGCTGATAAAATTCCTACAATAAAAGAACATTCGCCGAAAAATTTAATCATTCAGGTTGATGGCGGAATAAATGACCAAACTGCACAAATTTGCACAAAACTTGGTGCTCGCTCGCTTGTTGCAGGTAGTTTTATTTATAAATCCGAAAATATTGAACAGGCAATCAAATCACTTAAACAAATTTAGGCTTGAACTTCTTCGCCTCTTCTTATTTTTGCTTTTAGAATGGTATCTAAATCAATTGTTGATTTTGCAGTGGTATCTGTGCCGTCATTTTGTGCACTTTGTACCGCTTTTTCTGAATCAGATTTTTTGTCTCCATTTTCGTCTTTTGAGTTTGCATTTTTGCTGTCTTGAGATTCAGAAATCGCGCCAACTCCGGTTTGTGAACTGATATTTGTTTGGTGACCAACGACAGTGTCTAAATCCTCTTTAATAGAACTTAGGGCATTTTGTTGAGATGTTCTTGCGTTTTCTGATGCATCAACTGCCGCATCTC
Source organism: Cyanobacteria bacterium UBA4641 (assembly GCA_002405805.1). GTDB lineage: Bacteria > Cyanobacteriota > Vampirovibrionia > Gastranaerophilales > Gastranaerophilaceae > Zag111. The sequence continues at coordinate 26,876 of DHMN01000026.1, forward strand.
CTGCACGAATAACGCGTTTGCCAAATCCTCTATACCAGAATAAACGTCTCAATTCATTACCGATTTGTGCTGTTTCTGCACCATAGTCTAACCCTGAGTCAATTGTACCTGATTGCCCTTCAACGATGGCTTGCAAATTGTTCAAATCCGCATTATAGCCTGCTGCAGTAGTTTGACCTTCTGTGCCATACATTTTTAATTGTTGTCTTAGACGATTTATTCTTGAAATGCGCGAATCGTTTTTATTACCTTTTTCCGCGTTGATTTCTGCTTTGACCTCGCTAATTTGCGACATCAATTCAGACATATAATTGTCCAAACCTTCGATAGAATTTGATGCATTTTCAGCAGAAGATGAACTTATGCTGTCAGATGCTTTGGAGTCTTTTTCTTTTTCTCCGCTCAAACCTCTAAAGGTTTTTCCAAGCTTATAAAGGCTTGCACCCTCATCTTCCATAGATTTTCGCAATTCTTTTGCTGTTGGTTCTTTTTCTTCTTCAGTTGACGCGGTTTGAGGTTCTTCTGTCGAATTATCGGTTGTTGTAGATTGTTCTGTTTCGACTTTTTGCTGAATATTTGTAGAACTTGTTGCCATTTCGTAGGTCGTTTCATCTTTGTCGTTTGATGAAATGTCTGCGCGAAACTGTTTTGCCCACTGTAAATATTCAACAGGGACTTCTATTCCTTGTGAGTCATATTTAATTATTTCTTTTGCTGTGAGTTTTCGCCAATCAATTTGTCTTGGCGATACAGCTTCTATTCTTGATATGTCCATAGTTCGACCTTGTTTTTCTTATTTATCGGAATATTTTTACAAAAACTTTAAAAATGTTAAAAAATTTTACAAAATAAAATTTATGTGTTATAGTTCAATTCCAACAAGTAGGTGATTGAAAAATCGAAAATAAAATTATAATAAAAATAAAAGAGGATTTATCATGACATACGAAGAATTATTAGAAAAAGCAAAAGAAGTTTCAAAAAACGCTTATGTTCCTTATTCAAAATTTCCGGTAGGGGCTTGTATCCTTACAGATACTGGTAATACTTACACCGGATGCAATTTTGAAAACGGTAGCCTTGGTATGACGATTTGTGCAGAACGTAACACCATCGGTACTGCAATTGCTAATGGTGAAAGAAAAGTAAAAGCTATCGCGATTTATTCACCGTTAAGAGATAATTGCACACCATGCGGTGCTTGCAGACAAGTATTGCATGAATTTTGCGACAACGATGAAGAACTTGACGTTATTGTAAAAATGGGCGATGGAATTAAAGTTTACACATTGGCTCACCTTCTTCCTGAAAGCTTTACATTATAATGTATATTTTTGAACTTATTGCGCAAGCTTTTAAGAAAAAAGAACGAGTTGATATCCAAAAATTTGACCCAATGAATACAAGTGATGAAGACTTGATTGAAGACAGTGACAATTGTGAGCATCTTTTTTTACCACTGGATAGTTCTAATACGATGTTTGCTTGCAAATATTGCGGTCTTGTTGTGCCGAGAGAAAAGCTCAAGAATAAGAATATTTTTGAGGGTATGTAATAGAACGAGGGTTAAGCTTTCAGAATGACATAGACCTGTGTGCAAGATTAGAGATTTCGAAACAAGTTCGAAATGACAGTTAAGTTTATAATAAACTCATGTCATTCCGAGGTGCAATGTTTAACAAATAAAACAATAATCTATACGTAAGCGACGTAGTAAACCCCTGCAAATCTTGTTGTGGATTACTACGTCACTTCGTATAACGACTTGATTAAAAAAAAGAAGTCTGCAAAGACTTCCTTTTTTCGTTATTTATTCTTAAATCTTACACTTTTCTCTTACGAGCAGCTTCTGATTTGTGTTTTCTTTTAACGCTTGGCTTTTCATATCTTTCGCGTTTTTTAACTTCTGAAAGAATACCAGCTTTTTGGATTTTCTTTTTGAAACGTCTCAAAGCGCTTTCGATGCTTTCGTTTTCGCCAACTTTAACTTCTGCCATTTATATTTTCACCACCTTTATAGCTTGTTTTATATATGTAGTATAATATAAAACCCTGAAAATGGCAACTTTTGTCAGTTTTGTTAAGTTTTGTAAAAAGATGATGCAGAATTGTATGATGAAATTGTTTCGCGAATAAAACCTGCAACCCGCGAAAGGCTACAGGATTTTTATAAAATTATTCGTTCGCTAACTGACTGATTATCTGCCACGAAAATAGTCACAAATTAACTTTTCCTGACGTGGTAACAAATGTTTGATTCTATTAACCAAAGACCTGCTTTGTAAATCTTCCAATTGTTTTGTCAAAATAGCTTTTTCAATTAACACTTTGTTGTATAAATCCGAACAAACTTCACTTTTGTCAATGTGTTCTCTTAGTTTCGACAGCTGTAATTCTTTTTTTCTTATTGAAGAAATAAGTTCTCGTTTCACCTTAATTAAACCTCTTAAATATCACATGATTAGAATAAACTGTCTGTTCAAATTTAAAATCAACTTTTTAGGTGATTTTAGCATTTTGTGGCTAATAAATCATACTCATAGCCTAGTTTGAAAGCCTCAATATTTTTAGGAATCAAATTTTTTCTATGAGGTGGAATTACGTTATACAAAGCTTTTTCAAGAGTTTCAAGAGAAACTATATCACAAACTTTTGCCAAAGCGCCTAGTGCAATCATATTAGACATTTTGATATTTCCTAATTTTTCTTGAGCCAATTGTGCAATAGGCAAAAATACGTAATTGATATCATCTCTTGTCTTTTTAACTTCTGCCAAAGATGAATTAACAATAATTGTACCGCCTTTTTTAACCCAAGGTGTAAATTTGTCAAAAGATGCCTGATTCAATGTGATAATAAAATCGGCATGAGATTTTTGTACTGCGGTAACTTCTTCATCAGATGCTACAACCGTACAATTAACTGTTCCGCCACGCATTTCTGCACCATAACTTGGGTACCAAGTAACGTTTTTATCATCAAGCATAAATCCGTTAGCCAAAACTTCGCCTGCTAATAGGACACCTTGTCCGCCAAATCCTGCTATTATAAAATCTTTTTCCATTTTTATAAGTCCTTAATTATTTGCTGTAATATCCTTGTAGATTCCCAGTTTGAACACTTGCATCATATCGTTGCGAACTCTGTCATGAGCTTGTTCAGGAGACATTCTCCAGTTTGTAGGACAGCTTGACAAGATTTCAACAAAACCAAAGCCCAAGCCTTTTTCTTGAACTTCAAAAGCTTTTTTGATAGCTTGTTTTGCTTTTTTGATATTTGCAACAGAATCAAGTGAAACTCTTGCGCTGAATGCTGTACCATCGCACATTGCAATATGTTCTGCGATTTTTATCGGATAACCGTAATATTCAACATTTCTACCTGTTGGTGATGTTGTAGTAACCTGACCGAGCAAAGTTGTCGGTCCCAGTTGTCCGCCAGTCATACCGTAAGTTGTATTGTTGATACAAATTGCAGAAATTTTTTCGCCTCTCAATGCTGAGTGCATACTTTCTGCCAAACCGATAGATGCGAAATCGCCATCCCCTGAGTAACTGAATACAAATTTGTCAGGTTTTGCACGTTTTACACCTGTTGCAACTGCCAAAGCTCTGCCGTGAGGTGATTCAATCGCATCAACGTTTAGAAAATCATAAATTGTAACAGAACATCCAATTGATGCAGCAACAATTGTTTTTTCTCTTACACCCAATTCATCTAAAACTTCTGCCACAAGTCTTACTGCAACACCATGGTCACACCCCGGACAAAATGTATATTTAACATCCTTTTTAAAAGAATCTGCTATTTTAAATACTTGTGTTGCCATTACATCAACCTCTCAATCTGTGCTACTATTTCTTCCGGTTCAGGAGGTGCTCCAACCGGTTTGTGAATTAATTCAACAGGAACTGCACCGTTTATAGCCAATCTTACATCGTTGACCATTTGTCCCATATTAACTTCGACCGTAATAAATTTCTTAACTGTTTTTGATAATTCTTGCAATCTCTTATTAGGGAATGGGAACAAGGTAATCGGTCTTAAAATTCCGACTTTCAAACCTTTTTGTCTGCAAATTTTAGCAGCGGTTTTAACATTTCTTGATGTAGAACCGAAACTAATCAATACAACATCTGCATCTTCTGTTCCGATTTCTTCCCATTCGGTTTCGTTCTCTTCGATTTGACGATATTTGTCATAAAGTTTTTCTAAGAATACGCATTGATTATCAGCTAACGGAGCATAAGACCTGATAATTCTGCCATCTCTGCCTTTAGCACCTGTCAAAGCCCAAGAAGAATTATCGATTTCTTCATACGGATAATCATAAAATTCTACAGGTTCCATCATTTGACCCAACAAACCGTCAGCAAGCAAAATTGCAGGGTTTCTGTATTTGTGAGCCAAATAGAAAGCTTTATATGTCAAATCAACACATTCTTGAACTGTAGACGGAGCCAGAACGATAGTTTTGTAATCTCCGTTACCTCCGCCGATTGTTGCTTGGAAGTAATCCCCTTGAGATGGGTAAATATTACCTAATCCAGGACCGCCTCTCATTACACTGACCAAAACGACAGGTAATTGGTCTGAAGTTGCATAAGATAAAGCTTCTTGCATCAATGAAACTGCGCAAGATGATGATGAAGACATAGCTTTCACGCCTGTTGAGCATGCTCCGATTACCATATTGATAGCAGCAAGTTCACTTTCTGCTGATACATAAGCCCTGCCAAGTTCTTGCATCTTTCCGCTCATAAATTCTCCGATTTCACTCTGTGGAGTAATCGGATAGCCAAAATAGCACTGACATCCTGCCAAAACTGCGGCTTGTGCTATTGCATAATTACCTTTTATTAAAACCTTTTTACCAGTTACACATTCTGCTACCATATAATTAACCTCTGTATACTTCTGTAATAGCTAAATCAGGACATCTTGTCGCACACATTGCGCATCCCAAACATTCATGCTCAGGGTCACAAAATTCTACGACTTTATTTCCCAATTTGTTAGTTTTTTCACTTACTTTTATCAATTTTTTAGGGCACTCTTTTATGCACAAATAGCAAGCTTTGCACCTATTTTCATCAATAACGATATGACTCATACTATCCCTCTTTCAAAACTATCTAGGTATATTCTAGCACTAATAACTTTTTTTACGCACCAAATCTTAACATTTGTAATAAATAATCGAAATAAAATTTACTAATATTTCTATGCCTGCTAATATTAAAAATGTAGGGATATATATTTAAGGACATAAGAATGGCTCAAGAATTAGAACTAATCGTTGAAATGTTAAGGGAGATAAAGAGAGCTAACAGCACTAATAGTGAAAGCTTTGACAGACTTTTGGCAAGTATTGGAAACAAGTTGGAAGTTATTGATAAAAATTCAGCATCAGCAGATTTAATTAAGGCATATTTAGGCGAAATTGCAAAATCTGTAGATGATAAATATACAACGACTTTGAACAAGTTTTCAGATATAGAAAAAGCTTTGAAAGCAATGTTCCAAGAACAAGAAGAGCATGTTAAAAATAAAAATATTAAAGAGCTTTTTGATATTTTCTCTACAAACATGAATAATTTTTACTCTGAAGCAAGACAGCAAAAAGCCTTGCTTGCAGGTATTGAAAACAGATTGGCAGATATCAGTAACGACAAATCCGACAAAGAGGATGTTCTTAGAACAATTACTCTTTTGAGAAACGATTTTGAAAACTTGAATCATGGCTATAAAAGCACTATTGATAGTGTAAATTCTGACCTTAAAACAATCCTTACAAACTTGATTAAGTCAGACCAAACTGCAATCAACACTCAGATGAAAGAGCAATTGGATGTTATGTACAAAACTGCAACAGACATTGTTAATTATCTGACTTTGATTGACAAAAGAGATTCAAACCTTGAAATTTTACTTTCTAATGTTGCAACTAATGAAAGTTTAAAAATGACTCAAGGTGTTATTGATTCTATTATTCAAAAATCAGAAGAGATTTCAGAAAAGATAAATAATCTTGCAGACAAATCTGATATTGAAGGTTTGCAAGTTGCAGCAAATATTATGAATAAAAAAATGGATGAGGCTGCAACAAAAGAATTATTTACTCAAATTTCTGATAAAACCGAGGCGCTTGTTTCACAAACTGATGAAATTAAGCAAAATTTGGCAAATGTAACAAAAGATATAGAAAAACTTCCTGATACAAGCGTTTTGGAAGATTCTTTGCAAAGTTTGTTTAACAAATTAGACAGTTTAGAAAAAGATATTGAAAAAACAGATACAACTGAAAATATTTCTGATATAGACAGTAAATTGGGCGTTTTGACAGATGAACTTACTATTATTAAAAATATCGTATCTGATATTAATGATGTTGTGACTTCAAAAGTTTTATCTGCAATTAACGATATCTCTTTTGAAGAAGAAAGTTATGATATCAAAAATCATGTTTCAAAAATGCTTGCAATTCTTCCACAAAAAGAAGATATAGATAAACTTTTAGAAAATGATGAGTTAAACAAAACTGCGGTTGATGAACTTATTCAAAAAGCCGACAAATTGGCTGACAGATTGGATAACCTGCCAACACATGATGATATGGCAACACTAAACAGCAATCAATTGAGTCTTGTTGAAAACTTGCAAGGGGTTGCAAATAAAGAAGATATTGAGGCTTTGTCTTCAAAGTCTGACGACATTGAAAATATGATAGATAAGCTTAATTTTGATGATGAATTTGAACATCTTTATGACAAATCCGCGTCAATAGAAAAATGGCTTGCCGATTCTAAAATCAAAGAAAATACGGAAAAACTTCTTGAAGAAAGTGAAAATACTGCAAAGCAAGTAAATTTGATGGAAGTTTTGCAAACTGTTCATAATATAGCAGCTGAAATTGACGAGCTTTCTCAAAATATGGATGCTAAAAAAGTTGGCAGAACCGTTGCTAATGTATACCAAATGATTGAAGACTTAAAGAATGACTTTTTAAGCACTTCTGAAATGCACAATGATTCGGTTATTGTAAGTTTGTCTGAACTTCAAAAAACAGTTTCAGAAATTACGACAGGGGAAGAATTTGCAAAATTTACAGAAGAATTGAGAACTTTTGTTGAAGAGTTGACTAAAAATACTGACTCAATTGACAAAAATATTGAACAAATCAAGGTAAATCAAGAAGAATTTAATAATAATATTGAATCAAAACTTGTTTCGATTTCTGATTATCTTGCCGGCATGAAGACTTTAGATAATGACGATTTGAAAAATGCTGTTGGTGAAATTAAAGAAATCATTGAGAATAAAAAATCAAACTTTACTGAAATTGAGGCTGTAAACAAAGAAACAACAGCTGAAATCAAAGAATATCTGTTAAGTATAAAAGAAATTCTTGATACAAATGATAAAACTGCAAATGCTGATATCTTGGCAAAAATTGATGAATTGACAGAAAGTTTGCAATCAGTAGAAAAAGTCAACGCTGACACTTTATCAGATGTACTTGAAAAACTCGGATATTTTGAAAGTGTTTTGACTGAGCAAAATCAAAATTCTGATATTCAAAATTCTTTAAACGAAATTTCAGATATAAAATCTCAAATTTCAGCATTGAGTGATTCATTTAAGGCATTGAATTTTGAAAAAGATTCATCAGAAGAAAGTTTGTCTGTATTTGTAGCTGATAAATTGAGCGAACTTGGCGAAAATATCGGCGACCTTTCTTTAAATATTGATGAAAAACTTCAAACCGGTTTTGCTTATAATGCCGAACTGATTGAAGAAAAAACATCATGCCTGCTTGATTTGATAAAAGAATTAAGACATGCAAATACTGAAAATATTGATTTATACGAGCGTTTAACTGTTACAGATAATAAGTTGATGGATGTTAAACAAGAGCTTGAATTAATTAATACAGATGTTATTAGCAGTCTGAACTCTAAAACGGATGCCCTTCTTCAAGAACTTGAGCCAATAAAAACAATGATTGCTACAATCATTAGGACAAATACAAAGGCAGAAGAAATTAAGATAAAAGAAAATCTTACAGCTATTCATGAGGCGGTTCAAGAAGATTTGAGCGAAAATACAAAATTTTCTCCAAGTTCTTATGAAAAACTTGAAGAGTCTTACACTGCAATTTCTCGCGCATTGGCTACTACAGAAAACAATTTGAGAGACTTTATTTTAGGTGATATTGATTCTGTATTAATCAAAATAGACAATTTGAGAACTGATTTAGAAGACAAATTAAACAGAATTGCTCCTCCAGAGGCTGAAAATATGAAGGAGTTCAAGGAGTTTGTTGATAAAATCAATGAGTTTAAGGCTGAACAAAAAGACTTAATTGTTGAAACAGCAAAAGATGTGAAAGAAACTCTTTCTCAACAGATGGAAGTTCAACATAACGAAATCAAGTCAATGTTGACTGTTGCACTAAATAACGAAGAAATTATTAATGCAATTGAAGATTTGAAAAAATGTTTCCAAACTCGCGCAAAAGATTTGAGCAAACTTCAAAATGATGAGGCCCTTGAAGATATTGAGTTTTTTGAATCTAACCAATATGAAAAAGAATTTGAAACAGATAGAAATGCTCAAATTATTGAAGAGTTAAAACAAGATTTTGACAAATTCTCAGAACTTATCAAAGACTTGTCAGGTGAAAATGCTGAAATTAAAGAAGTTTTAAATGTTATTAAAAACAAGATGGAATCAATTTCGGTAACTAAGCCTCAACCGCTTGCAGAAATTGCACTGACAGACACTGACATTGATATAGATGAAGATATTGATATTGTGGATGAGGATATCAACACAGAATCTGAAACTAAGGAAAATCAAGATACCGAGTCAGAACGTGATAATGAAGTTGAATCAACTGAAATTGAAAACAATGACGAACCTGAACAAGAAGAAATTATTGTCGGTGAAGGTAATTTTGACTTTGTAAAAGCGCTTAATTTGTTAAAACAAGATATTCAAAATCTTCACAGTGATGTTGAAAAAGTAATTCCAAAAGAAGACCAAAAGAAAGTTTCTTCAACCTTAAAATCAATACCGACATTGGGTAATGACAATTTGTTATTGACTTTGAATAACAAAATTGAATTGTTAGCGCAAACTATAAAACCGCAAGAATGGCTTGAAGAAATCAAAACTTACATTGCAGGCGATGCAATTCACTCAATGTTAGAAGAAATCAGCGGCAAAATTGATATTTTGACCCTTTCTGATAACTCTGAATGGATTGGTGAAATTAAACAAGCCCTTGAGCAACTTAATTCCGGTGATGCAGCTGGTAGCACTGACCCACAAACTCAATCAATGCTTGCACTTATCAATGAAAAACTTGATATTTTGGCGTCAACCGATGATTATGATTTGATTGAAGAAGTTCGTGATGCGTTAGAACAAATTGACAATTCTGAACAGACAGAAAAAACTCACGATTTGCTAAATATAATCAGCGACAAAATCGATATTTTAGCAGCTACTGACAATTCGGAAGAACTTGAAGAAATCAGAGAAACTTTAAGCTCAATTGAAGAAAAATTTGATGAGGCTTATTCTACAAATAATACGGAAGAAATTTCTGAGTTAAAAGCAACCCTTGAAACTGTAGAAAAAGCTGTAAATGAATTATCTTCAACAACAAAGGTTACAAGTGAAGTTGATGAACTGAAACATTCACTCTCTTCTATTGAATCAAAAGTTGATATTATTGCTCAAAGTGATGATATAGATGAATTTGAGGATTTGAAAGAAATTCTTGATTCAATAGAAAACAAAATTGATGATATTTCATCATCAGGTCAACTTGAAAAAATCAAAGAATATTTGGGCAGTTTAGAAAAACGAATTTCTAAAAACAAATCCGAAGATGCTCTATTATTCTTGGATGAAATCAAAGAAATTTTGGATTCTATCGAGAGCAAGATTGATAATGCCGCATCACTTGAAACAAACAATAATATTGAAGATATTAAGTATACATTATTAAATGTTGATGAAAAACTTGATTCTGCAAATAAATCAGCAAATGAAAGTATCAAGTCTTTAAAAAATGCTTTATCTTCTGTAGATAAAAAAGTTGACAATGTTCAAAAACTTTCTGAATCTGATGCTAAAATCACTTCAATTTTAGAAACTTTGAATCATAAAATTGATATTATTGCAGAAAGTGATAATGCATCTCATCAAAGAGACTTCCAAGATGTAAAAGATTTGATTATGGCTCAAACTGATTACATTGACAGTCTTGAAAAAAATAACAAAACTGATGCGGTTAAAAAATGTTTGAAAGAATTAACAATTGAAGTTAATAACATAAATTCAAACAACAATACAAAACAAATTCAAAAAGCTCTTCGTGAAATGAAAGAATCAATTATGGCTGCGGTTGTAACCATTTTTGAACAAGTTTCATTTATTGAAGAATCAGAAGACATCAAAGATTTTGTTGAAGAAAAAACAGATGAAATCAACCAAAATCTTGCTGCAGTTACCGAACAATTGAAACAAATAACAAGTCCTGATGATGGACCTGATTATACATATTCTATGCAAGACATTGAGTCTGATTTGGCGAAATTGAGATTGGCGTTGAATGAGTTGCAAACAAATGAGCAAGAACACAATGCAACGCAATTAGCATCAATCTTAAATAACATTAACCAAATCGGAACATCTGTTGAAGATTTGCAAAACTCTCTAACAAAAGAAGAAGTGTTTGGACTAAGAATTAAATTTGATAGAATAAACACTGATATCAAGAGTTTGCAAGCTCTTACAAATCAACTTGTTGTAAAATCAGGTGAGTCATACAACGCATTAAACAGTACATTTGAAGATTTTGGCAAAGTTATAACCGACCAATTAACAACAAAAGTTGACAAGGTTACAAAAATGCTTGAAACTTCAAATGCATCTGATAAAGTTATGCGCCAAGCTCTTATCTATATGGGAGAATGGATTGACTCCGCAAGTGAAAGCATGAACAAGATTTCAACAAATTCAGATGAAATAGTTGATGTAAAATCAGCGTTAGAAGGATTGAAAAAAACAGTTCCTGCCCAAACCGAAATTCTAAACTCAATAGAAGAAAAGTTTGATGAGCAGCAAGAACGCCTTGCTTATTTTGAAAAACAAATCAGCAAACTTGGCGGTCTTGAAGATAAATTTGAAGAACAACAAGAACGTATCGACCGATTAGAAATGGCTTTAGATAAGATTTTATCAGCAGTTGAAGATATTGATGATTCTAAAGTTACAAGAAAAATCGACAAAATCGATAAACAAATTGCAAAATTGAGTACAAATATAGAAAAACTGGCATCTTATGTTGACTAGTAATTTAATAAAAGAATTAAATAATACCCTGCCAAAACAGAACGTACTGACCGATATTGAAGAACGGTACGTATATTCTGTTGATGCGTCAAATGACCCGTATATAAAAACTCAATTGCCGGATGCAGTTGTTTTTGTTGAAAATATTGAACAGGTTCAGCAGGTTGTTCGCTTGGCAAATAAACATCTGACTCCAATCATCTGCCGAGGTGCCGGAACAAACACTGTTGGTGCTTGTGTGCCAACTCATGGCGGAATAATTTTGAATTTTTCTAAGATGAATAAAATTATTGAAATTAATCCTGAAAATATGACAGCAAGAGTTCAACCGGGGGTTATTGTCGGAGATTTGCAAAAACAAGTAGAAGAGTTAGGGTTATTTTATCCGCCAGACCCTTCAAATTTGAAAGTCTCAACAATTGGCGGAAGTATTGCCCAAAATTCAGCAGGAGCAAGATGTTTTAAATATGGCGCAACAAAAGATTATGTAATAGATATGCTTGTTGTGATGGCTGATGGAAAACTTATCAGAACAGGTTCAAACACAATTAAAAATGCTACAGGGTACAACCTTGGCAGTTTGTTTATAGGTTCAGAGGGAACTCTTGGTATTGTTGTTGAGGCTACATTAAAACTAATCACTAAACCGCAAGCAACACAAGTTGTTATGGCATATTTTGACACGGTGGAAGATTCAATTTCTGGGGTGAATAAAATTATAGAAAAACAAATTTGTCCGACAACAATTGATTTTATGGATAAATACGCACTCCAAACAGTTGAAAAATTCTACCCGACCGGATTACTTACAGATAAAGAAGCTGCGCTTATTATTGAGTTTGACGGATTTTCTTCAACTATTGATGAGCAGCGAGCAACAATTTGCTCTGTATTAAGAGAAAATTCTGCATCAAGTATACAATATTCAAAAACAAAGCAAGAGGCTGATAATATTTGGAGAGCAAGACGTTCTTCAATGGCTGCTTGTACAAAGTTACGTCCGAATGTGACAACCGATGATGTAATTGTTCCGCGCGAAAATCTTGCAAAACTGGTAAAAGGGATTCAAGAAATCTGTTCTCGATACAACCTCAATATGTGTATGGTCGGGCATGTTGGAGATGGTAGTGTTCATCCGCAGATTCCAATTGATTATAACAACAAAGATGAATACAAACGCTACAAAATTGCAAAATCTGAAATTTATCATCTGACAGTTAAACTTGGTGGTATAATTTCAGGCGAACACGGTATCGGTTTAGAAAAGAAAGCTTATATTTCAAGAGTGGTCGAAGGTGGTGCGCTTGATTATATGCGTTTAATCAAAAAAACTTTTGACCCTAAAAATATTCTAAATCCATATAAAATATTTTAGCGAGCTATCCCAAGAGCTTATTACTGACTTGAAAACACAATGCCCTTGTGGTATTCTTTGATTGCTAAAAAAATTTAAAGAAAGAAGGCTAAAATGTCAGAAGTTAGAGTTAGAATAGCTCCGTCTCCAAGCGGAAACTTACACATTGGAACCGCTAGAACTGCGCTATTTAATTATTTATTTGCTAAGAAAAATAACGGTAAATTCATTTTAAGAATTGAAGATACTGATGCAGAAAGAACTTCTCAAGAGTATATTGATAATATTTTTGATAGTTTGAAAGCATTAGGTTTGAACTGGGATGAAGGTCCTGATGTTGGCGGTCCTTATGGCCCATACACTCAATCAGAAAGATTTGATATTTATCCTAAGTATGTTCAAGAATTGTTAGACAAAGGTTTTGCGTACGAATGTTTCTGTACCCCTGAAGAACTTGAAAAAGAAAAAGAAGAGGCTGCGGCAGCTAAAAAACCTTATGTTTACACTAAAAAATGCGAAAATCTAACAGAAGAAGAAAAAGCAAAATTGAGAGCTGAAGGCAGAAAACCTGCAATAAGGTTCAATATTGCTAAGGCTCAAAAAGCTTTCCATGATTCTTCAATTTTGAAATTTAATGACCTTGTAAAAGGCGAATTACACATGGATACAAACCTAATCGGTGACTTTGTTATCCAAAAATCAAACGGTGCGCCAACTTACAACTTTGCAGTTGTAATTGATGATGCTTTGATGAAAATTACTCACGTAATCCGTGGGGAAGACCATATTTCAAATACTTATAAACAAATCTTGATTTTTGAAGCTTTGGGTCTTGAAGTTCCTAGATTTGGTCACTTAGGTATGATTTTGGCTCCTGATAGAAGTAAATTATCAAAACGTCACGGTGCTACAGCTGTTTCAGATTTCGTTAAACAAGGTTATTTGACAGATGCTTTAATCAACTTTGTAGCATTACTTGGTTGGTCTCCATCAGATGGTGAAGAAATCAAGACCGTTGATGAAATTGCACAAGACTTTAGAATTGATGAAATTTCATCTTCAAACTCAATCTTTGAATATGACAAATTGAAATGGATGAACAGTCACTACATCAAAATGTTACCTATGGACAAATTGAAAGAAATGTTGAAACCATATTTAACAAAATACAATTTGAACGAATTGACTGACGCTCAATATACAAAAATGGTTGAAATTACAAGAGAACCATTGACATTATTGTCAGATATTACAGATGCTGTTCCGTATTTCTTCGGCAAAGATGTTGAAATCGACCCTGAAACTCAAACAGGAACACTAGATACAGAAGTATCTCAAAATGTTCTTAAAGATTTTGTTGAAAAAGCAAAAGATTGGGAATGGACAGATGAAAACTTACACCACAAATTGGAAGAATTTAGAGGTGTTTGGAAAGAACAAGGTATCAAACCAAAAGTTACTATGTGGGCAATAAGAGCTGCAATTACTGGTAGAACTCGCGGTGCTGATATGGTTGGTATCCTTGATATCTTAGGTAAGGAAACTTCTTTATATAGAGCAAATAAAGCTATCAAAGCTGCTGTATAATTGAAGTGCTAAAATAAATAAAAAAGCTCCGAAGATTCGGAGCTTTTTTATTGAACTTGTCGCTCAAATAATTGTAAACAATTGTAAATAAATAATCCAAATTTCTAAAGTTCTAATAAAAAATAACCGATATAAAAAATGTGGTTACGAAAAACTGAAAGGGTTTAAAAATGGATTTCAAATTCAACGATACAAGATTATTTGAACACAAGGATAACGAATTAAACGATAGTAATTCATACTTAATTCTATCAAAAAACGAATCAGTTCCTGAAACTGACTTTGAAAATGTAATTCAAATTATTGATGAATCAGGAATGGAAGTAAATTGTACGTACGACAAATTTGTAGAGATATTTGACAAGGAGGGCTTAGCGGGCTTTATAATGTAAGAGTATAAAAATTGAATAGCAAGTATGAACTAAAAGAGGCGCATTAAGTGCCTCTTTTGGCATTAATAAATAATTCTTTATAAAAACTTTACAGGAGAGTCTTAAATTTTATGCTAGTATAGTCTTATGAAAGAATTTAAGCACTATACAGTAATGAAAAATGAAGCCGTTGATGCCTTGAATTGTCAAGACGGACTTATATATGTCGATTGTACCCTTGGCGGAGGCGGTCATAGTGAGCTGATTTTAAAAAGAATTCAGCCAAACGGAAGATTAATTTCTTTTGACGTTGACCAAGATGCAATTGGTGCGGCTACTGAAAGATTAAAAGATTACAAAAATTTAACAATTGTAAAAAATTCTTATACAAATATAAAACAAGTTTTTAAAGAACTTGGGATAGAAAAAATTACAGGCGGAATTTTATTTGACCTTGGCGCATCATATCACCAGCTAACCAAGCAAGAACGCGGTTTTTCATTTTCTAAAGAGGCTCCGCTGGATATGAGATTCAATATGGATTCTGATTTTTCCGCTTACGATGTTGTAAATAATTATAAAGAAGATGAACTCGTAAAAATATTTTCTGAATATGGCGAAGAAAGATTTTCAAAACGTATTGCAAAGGCTATAGTGCAGAAAAGACAGGCAAAACCAATTCAAACAACAACCGAATTGGCAGACATTATTGTCGATGCCACACCAAAGATAAAAAGCTCTATACACCCTGCGACAAGAGTCTTTCAGGCTATTCGTATAGAGGTTAATCATGAGTTACAAAATGTTAAAAATACATTGACGGATGTATTGGACTTATTAGATTTTAATGCTATAATAAGTGTAATAAGTTTCCACTCTCTGGAAGACAGAGTTGTTAAGCAAGTGTTTAAATATTACTCAACACGCTGTCACTGTGAGAAAAATCAAATGATTTGTAATTGTCCTCCACCGATTTTGGAGTTAGTAAATAAAAAACCGATAATGGCAACAGAGCAGGAGATTAAGGAAAACCCACCTTCAAGGAGTGCTAAACTTAGAGTTGCAAAATGCATTAGAAGGTAAGGGATATAAAACGAGTTTATTGGCAGGTAGTTTAATGAGTTTAAATTCAAGAATTTCAATTGAAGAGCAAGAAATAGCATACAATCGCAGCAGCTATATTTCGAATCCTGTAAAGGAAGAAAGTTCAGTCATCACAGGAGATTTTTATCAAGAAAAGCCTATGACCATTAGAGAAATGGTTACCAGAAAAATCAACAAATCTCTTTGTTTTTGCTTGGGTATCGCGATTGCTGTAACATTTGTAAGTTATTATATTGCAATGAACTACGAGGCTAAGTTGAATAATCTTGATAATGAAATTGTCAGATTGAATGCAGAAAATCAAGATTTGCAAGCAGAATTAGATAAATATAAATCATTTAATAATGTTGATAATAAAATTGGTGAATACAATTTGTTACAAAAGGCTGAAAAAGTTATCGAAGTAAACGCTTTGAACACAACAAATAAAACCGTTGTTCATCCTGTTAAAACTGCATCAAATACATTCGACTGGGCAGTTGGGTATTAATTATTTTTGCTGCTATTGTAATGACTTGGTATGGCTACGTCATTACGAGGAAAGTTTACTTGCAAATGTTTTATTGGTTAATACGGAGTGACGTGGTAATCCACAACACGATTTACAGGGAATTTACGTATAAAATCCGCAGTTCAGAATCTATCAATGTTGATTAGAAAAATGTCACCCTGAATTTATTTCAGGGTCTCTAATTTTACAAATTTTGCATTTGACTAATATGTTAAATTTGAGATGCTGAAACAGTC
>DHMN01000026.1:43502-71395 GCA_002405805.1 Cyanobacteria bacterium UBA4641
AAAATCCGCAGTTCAGCATGACAGAAATCAAATGGAGAGACCTGCAGTTGCATTAAGCGTGACTTTACTTCGTTTTACCTGTTGTTCAAAGGTGAAATTGCCCTGAATGTTAGCTAAATAATCCGCCGACTTTTACAACGTTACCTTCTTTTGCTTGCGGCATTCATCATATTTTCATATATTGCGAGTTGCTTCTTGCTCCAGTTTAATTTGCTAGATACTCCAAGTCTATCAGCAAGTACCTCTAATATATTTTTGTATTCGGCTGTAGCTTTTTCGCCTGCATTTCTTGCATCTACTTCTATCGGCTGTTTATAGTAGTCATTATAGTTTTTAGAACCTTTTACATAATTTAGGTAATTATTTTTAAATGTTTCTGCAAGTCTCATATCTTCATCTGATAATGTCGAAGCAACTTTAGATACAGGTTTTGCTTTAATAATACCAAGAGATTTCAAAATAGTTTTAAAAAACCCGTCACAATCTTTATTCCTGCCTAGTCTGAAAAATTTTTGCTGTAATCTTTCTGTATCACATTTTGAAACTAGCTTCCACTGATATTGATGACGTAGCTCGTGATTTATCGTGTTGATAAGTCTAGCCTTATCCTCTTGTTTTTCTAAATCAACACCAATTTTATTTTGACCAGTATGGCTTATACCTAGAGTATTCTCTTCCAGCTTTTCGTTTACAACTTTTACCCCTAAATCAGAGACATTTTGTTTTTCTTTAGCATAAGGTGTTATAGCTTTTAAAAAATCTTCCTTAGAATAGTTTTTAGAAAATATATAAGGCGTTTGGGCATACTTATCTAACTCCGCCTGTGGCAAAGTGTTACTTTCGATTGCAGTATGTGTGTATTCTCCAGCTGAATTTCTTGATGCGGTTGTTTTTACATAATTGTGAACGCCATGCGGTGCTCGAGTTTCAATATATTGAACTTCGTTAGTGGTTTTATTTGGTGAATAATTTATTGTCAAATGTTCCCTGTCAAGTTTACCTCCTTTGTCAGGAGAATAAACATTTTTGGTAACAGTTTCTTGAGTTAATTTTCCATTTACGCTTGTTTTAGAAACTTTACGTCTTTGTGTAGTAACATTTCCCTCGTACTCAGAAAATGTATGTATATTCCCTTTACTGCCGGTTTTGTCGATAATTCGTTGTACCAACTTTCCTTCAGCATCTTTAAATGACGTAACTGTAGTATGTCCTTTGCCAAATTCGGATGCTATTTCAACGATATCCATTGTTCCATTATGTGTTGGTATGTTCAATGATTTTGACAGCAAGCGATAACCTTTTGAAGTATAAGGTTTTGCAACAGTTTTTATTGCAGAAGTAATAAGACTCATTTATTTTCCCCTTGTTTTAAAATTCCCCATTACTGATATAAAGTATTTTTATTTGCGATAAATGCGAATATAAAAATATTTGGTGTAATATTTCGTAATATTTTATATTTCCTTACGTTTTCAAACTTTCGTATAAAAAATCCCATACTTTAGTATGAATTTTTCTAATCTTGATTAAAGTTTTTAAATTTTATGCCGTATATAAAAGAGAAGGCATGTATTTAAAGGAAAAATTATGGATAAAGAAGAGAAAAAGCAAGTAGGAGTCTCATTATTTAGTCAGTCTGAATATTTGGCAGGTAGTGACCCTATCGAGGAAATGTTTGCCCTTAACCTTGGCGATTTTATTTCAGAAGAACTTATCTCTGAAGATTTTGCGAAGAAAATCAGTATTAGTGCAAACAAAAAAGAACGACTTCAAAATCAACTTAATGAGTTGATTGATATTTACTCTTCTAAGAATACTTTATGCGTGTTGGATTTTTCAACAGGCGAAGAACAGGCTATTTATACATCTATTGCAAAATCAATTGTTCAAATGCTTGAAGTTGATAATTGTACAATTTATTTGATAAAAGATGGTCAAATGACTGCTGTCGGAGTTTCAGACGGCGCTCCAAAATCAAATAATATTACGATAGAAGAGCTTTTGCACCAAGAAGTAATTGAAAGCGAACACAACGCATATATCGCTATGCGCAGTTCTACAATGCCTGTCGGAATGATTGAAATTGCCTTTGACAAAAAGCCAGAAAAAGATTTTAGAGAACTTGTTATGAGTATTGCAAACCTACTTGGCACAACAATTACTCTACAAAATGAAATTGACCACACTCAAAAGTTGATTTCTACACCGGAAACAAGTGAAATTCAATTAAAACAACAAAGAGCAGAATTGACTGCGCTAATCGGCGACTTGTGCGATTATCAGCAAAACTTTGTTGAGGCATTAGCTAATGCTGTTGATAGAAAAGGTCAATACACCGTTTCTCATTCTCGAAATACTGCAAAACTAGCAAGAAGTATTTGTAAAAAACTTGGTTTGAACGAAAAAACAACAGACTTAATTTACTATGCAGGTTTGTTACAAAATATCGGAAAAATTACCCTTCCTGAAAGAATTTTTGCCAACAATGGCAAACTTTCAGCAGATGAGTTAAGCAAAATTAAGAACCACACAAATGTAGGGGTTAATTTGTTGATGAACATCAATTTCTTATCTGAAGTTGTTCCGTATATCACATACCAAACTGAACGCGTTGATGGTTCAGGAACTCCAGAAGGTTTGAAAGGACAATCAATTCCGCTTGGTTCAAGAATTATTGCTGCAGCCGATGCGTATTCTGCAATGACTTCTGACCGTCCATACAGAAAGGCAATGGAGTCAGAAAAAGCCCTTGAAATTATAACATCAGAAGTTGACCACAAATGGGATAAAGATGTTGTAGGTGCTTTGGCTCAAGTTGTCAGAGAATAAAGTTAAAATGCAGGTCGGCATTATTACGCCGACCTTTTGTCATTCTGAAAGCCTGATTGAATAGTAGGAGCATGTGACTGCGAAGGTTTGGTTGATAGCACATAAGTTATTGTCATGCTGAACTTGTTTCAGCATCTCTATTTGAACAAATTAGTCTTATGTAAAACTTGTAATATTAGAGACCCTGAAATAAATTCAGGGTGACAATTGGAGTAAAAATCAACATTGATAGATTCTGAATAGGATAAAATCTACGTTGCTACGCAACTTGATTTTTAATCCTTTCAGAATGACACCGGAATAGAGAGTCCCTCGTTCTGAACTCTGGTTCAGTGTGAACTTCTAAGATTTTCTCTTTTCGCGAACATTCTTAATCCCTTTTTTGTGCTAAAATTGGTATGCTAAAGTACATAAAAGGAAGGGATATTATTATGTCAAACAAAGTTGTTGTTGGTGCTCAGTGGGGCGATGAAGGAAAAGCTAAAATTACCGATTTGTTAGCTCAAGATGCTGATTTGATTATCAGGTATCAAGGTGGTTGCAATGCAGGGCATACTGTTGTTGCAAACGGCAAAACCTTCAAGTTTCACTTGATTCCGTCAGGGATTTTATACAAAGGCAAGACTTGTTTGATTGGTAACGGTACGGTTGTTCTTCCTGAATATTTCCAAAAAGAAATCGATGGACTAAAAGCTGAAAATATAGACCTATCAGGTTTAAAAGTAAGTCCGCTTGCCTCAATTACAATGCCTTGGCACACTGAAGTTGATGGCTACAGCGAAGATAACGCAAAGAAAGGAAAAATCGGCACAACTAAAAAGGGTATAGGACCTACTTATACCGATAAAATGAACAGAATCGGTTTGAAAATTGAAGACCTTTATTCAAAAGAGGCTTTGTCTGAAAAACTTGATATCATCCTTCCGTTAAAGAATAAGCAATTAAAAGAAGTTTACGGATTAAAAACATACACAAAAGAAGAAGTTTGGGCGTTGTGCGAAGAATATGCCAAAATCTTTGCTCCTTATGTTTGCCCTGATTGGCAAGAACTTCTTCAAATCGCAAAACGTGAAGGTAAAACTATTTTATTTGAAGGTGCACAAGGTGTAATGCTTGACGTTGATTTTGGTACATATCCGTTTGTTACAAGCTCAAACCCAATCGGTGGCGGTGCTGCAACAGGTTCAGGGTATGGACCGACTGTTATTGATGAGGTTATCGGTGTTGCTAAAGCTTACTGTACAAGAGTTGGTGAAGGGCCTTTTGTAACAGAATTAACAGACGAAAGTGGAAAAGAAATTCAAACTATTGGCTGTGAATTTGGTGTAACAACAGGCAGACCTCGTCGTTGCGGTTGGTTCGATGCGGTTACAATGAAATATTCTTGTCTTGTTGGAGGTTTAACTTCAATTGCATTAACAAAAATTGACGTATTTGATGGTTTTGAAGAAATCAAACTTTGTACAGCTTACAAAGATAAACGCGATGGCAAAATTTACACTTCATATCCGACAAATGTATTTATTCACAAATATTTAGAACCTGTTTATGAAACCCACAAAGGTTGGATGCAAGATATTTCAGGTATTCGCAAATATGAGGATTTGCCGGAAAATTGTCGCAAATATTTAGAACGATTGGAAGAACTTTTGGAAACTCCGATTTCTATTGTTTCAGTAGGACCGGATAGAGAACAAACAATCTACCGTGAAGCTTAATAAAACTTAAAATAATAAGCAAAAATAAATCTACCTGTGTTTTTATAAATACATAGGTAGATTTTTTATGACTTCAATTCAAACTAATTATCCGATATCTCAAACAGCTACAGTAAATGCAAATAAACCGATTCAGGCACAACAACCTGAAAAAGTTGAGCAAAATAATTCCTCTCAAGTTACGACTATGCCGACAACAACTCCGACATACAATGTCAAAGTGCCGATGAGTTTTAAACATATTGAGGACATAAAACTGCCAAACGATTTGACTGCAAGTTGTTACAAATTGGCTAACGGTCAAAGGGTTGTAATTGTACCAAAAGATGGTCCGACTTTTGTAAAAACTTATGTAAATACAGGGTCTTTCAACGAGCCTGACAATTTGCGCGGAATAAGCCACTATATTGAGCACAATTTGTTTAATGGTTCTGAAGACTTAGGCGACAAGGTATTTTTTGACGAAGTTCATAAAATGGGCGGAAGCACAAATGCTTCAACATCTTTTGCTACTACAGATTACTATATCAAATCAAATTTGCTTGAAGATGGTGACTTAGAAAACAAAATTCAACTCCATGCCGGAATGTTGCAGTCTCCGAAGTTTTTGGTAGACAAACTTGAAAAAGAGAAGAAAATTGTTAATTCCGAAATAAATATGTGTCTGTCTGATAATGAAAATATCGGATATTCTCAGACTGTAAAAAATCTTTTTAACATCAAATCTTCATCAATTGATTTGGTTGCAGGAAACACTGATAATATTAGCGCGTTGACCCAAGATGATGTGGTAAAATATTTCAACAACAATTATTACCCTGCAAATATGACAACTGTAATTACAGGGGAAGTTGAACCGCAAAAAACAATGGAACTTATTTCAAAATACTTCAATTCAACAAAAGTTCCAACAGGAGAAAGACATTTTGAAAAAATGACACCGATTGACCATCCTGTGCGCCAAGATATCATTTCTCCGAAATCCGAAAGTAATTCAACTTCAGTCTTTTTAGGCTTTGCAGGGCCAGAGAATAACAATTCTGTTGATAAAATTCATTTGCAGGCACTAAGCTATCTTGCAGGCGGTTTGAAAAATTCAAGAAGTTCTAAGCTTGAAAGAAATTATGGCGTTGGAATCAGTTTTGCGCCTGACAGATTGAGTTCGCGCCCACAAGACCGTTCGTTAATGCTTGTGGAAACTGTTGTTCCTGAAAATAAATCAGAACAATTTATCAAAGATTTGTACTCCGTAATTGATAATTTGGCAAAAGTTCCGCCAACAGATGATGAATTTATGGCGATTAAAAACAAAATGAAAAAGTCTAACGAACAGCTTTTTGAATATTCTGGCGGAGTAAATAGCGCAATCGGTAACGCATATTTAAACGATAATATCAAAAGATTAAACGAGTTTGACCAAATTGTTGACAGCATGACAAAAGAAGATGTTGTGAATGTGGCAAAAAAATATTTGGATTTAAACAAAGTTGCTTTGACGGTTGTTCATCCGCATGGCACTGATTCTAAAGCCTTAGAAACTAATTATGACAATGTAAAACAAGCCAATGTAAGTTTCACAGGCACTCAAAAACCTGCTCCTGTAGATATCAGCAAAGTTAAAACATATAGAGCTGCTAACAATTTTGAAATTCAGTTAAACGAAACAAATTCTGATAATGTAGAATACAGTTTTACAATGGGGGAAAAAGATTGGACACCTAAAAAAGCCGCTGTTGCTGATGTGTTAGCAGAAGTTGTTTTTAATAGCGGAACAAAAAATAAATCAGTTGAAGAAATTTCAAAATTTGAAGATAAATACGGAATATCTTCATCCGGCGTAAGTGTTGGAGATATGGGAATAACTCTTACTGCAGATTTCCCTATTCAAAACGCTAAACAGGCTCTTGAAAATTTCAATGACCAAATTAAAAATCCAAACATTAATCAGCAAGAATTTGATAATGCAATTGCGCGTCTAAAAGATGATTACAAAGGTTATGAAGTTTCACCTTATGATGCTTTGAATAAATTGTTATACAAAGGCACACCGCGTGAATTTACTCCTCAAGACAAGCTTGAAAGTTTAGATTCTATCACTCTTGATGATGTAAAAAATCTATATAGTGAATTTTTCAAAAACGGACAAGGTGAAGTTACCGTATCAGCTCCATTTAGTAAACATCCTGAACTTAAACAAGAAATTTTTAACAGTGTAAGTTCATTTGCTCCGGTAAAACCTTGGGATACTTCAATTAAAAAATTCTACAAACCTATCGAAAAAACAGAAGTGTTCACCGCGCCAAACAGAAAAAATCAAGCAAATATTGTAAAAGCATATACATTCCAACATAATGGCAATCTCAAAGATGATGTTTGTCTTGATTTGTTGAACGCAATTTTGGGAGGCTCTCCTGCATCAAGACTATTCTCAGATTTGAGAGAACAAAGACATTTGGCATATTCAGTTTGTTCTGATTACAATATTTATGATGATATGGGTGAATTTGTTCTATCAATCGGAACAACAACCGAAAACCACGAAACAGGTGAAAAGTCATTTGATAATATTAAAAAATCAATTGACGGATTTAATGATAATATTGAAAAAATCACAACAGAAAAAGTTTCAGAAGAAGAATTAGAAAATGCAAAAAAAGAAATAAAGAATCAATTGTATAATTCTTTTGAATCTAATGCTGCTAAAAATGAATACCTGAAAAATGCTCACAAAAATATTTATGACATCAATCGAGTAAATGAAAGCTTGGCTATGCTTGACTCTATTACTGTTGACGATATTTATAACACTGCGCGTAATGTATTCAAATCAAAACCTGTGTATTCAATCACAGGAACACAAGCATCACTTGATGCAAATAAAGAATTTCTAAATTCTTTAAATAATTAGGAATCGATTTGTTCTACGATTTTTTGAACTCCGTCAAATTTTGCAAGTTTAGATGTTGCATTTTGAATTTCTGACAACTTTTCCGGATTATTCACAAGTTCTAATATCTTTGCTAATAAAGACTCTGCGTTTGTTTCAGAATCTTCCAAATACAAACCTGCACCTGCATCGACCATGCATTTTGCATTTTTTCTTTGATGGTCAGCTGCAGCGTAAGGATATGGTATGAAAATCGGAGCAGCAGAAGATGCGCAAAGTTCTGAGATACTCAATGAACCTGCTCTTGAGACTGCAATATCACAAGATTTTAAAACAGTCACCATATTATCAAAATATGGGCGCACGATTAGATTTTTATCTGATTTATATTTAGGATAAATCTTTTCTAATTCTTTAGAAACTTCATCAAAATTGCGTTTTCCTGTTTGAAAAATCACCTGCAAATCATATTTTTGCGACAAATCTTTTATTATTTGAACTGTTGCATCATTTATTGTTTTAGCACCTTGTGAGCCACCCATAACACAAAGAGTCAATTTGTTTGCCAAATTTAATTCTTGGCGCGCTTTTTCTTTTGTCAATGTTGAAAATTCTGACCTTATCGGATTGCCGTTAATATGACAGTTTTTATTGTGGAGCTTGCTTTTTGCCTCTTCAAACGCGATTGAAACACTTTTTGCATAAGGTGAAAGTTTGCGCGTTACAAGCCCCGGATTTGCATCACAATCGTGCATAACAAAAGGCACTCTCATTGTTATGCCTGCAATCAAGGCAGGAGCAGAAACATAACCGCCAGTTCCAAATATCACATCAGGTTTGTATTTTAAAATATAAATACAACATTTTACCCAAGCGTAAAACATTACAAAAATCCATTTGATAAGAGCAAAACCGATTTTTCTGGGCATGCCAAATGACATTACAGGTAAAAATGTATAAGGTTTATCAGCTACAATTGATGATTCCAAATTGTTTGGATTTCCGACATAAAATATTTTTGATGTGTTCTCTGATTTTAGCAATTCATCTGCTACCGCAATGGCAGGATAAATATGCCCACCTGTTCCGCCACCTGTAATAAAATATGTCTTTTTATCCATTAAATTCAGTCCTTATTCTTTTAATTCTTTGTTTTGAAATGTTTAATAAAATTCCAACCATTGCAAGAGATACGATAATAGATGTACCACCATAACTGATGAACGGTAATGTTACACCTGTTACAGGAAGCAATGAACTTGCTACAGACATATTCAAAAATGCCTGAAATCCGAAAATAAATGTTATACCGATTGCTAAAAGTTTTCCATACATATCAGGACAACGTTTTGATATTCTCAAACCTCTATGAACCAATGCCACAAATAGACCGATAATAAAGAAACAGCCTAAAAATCCAAATTCTTCTGCAATGATTGCAAAAATAAAGTCGGTGTGACATTCAGGTAAATACGCAAGTTTTTGAATTGAACCGCCATATCCTGCCCCACTTAATCCGCCTGATGCGAAAGCAATCAATGATTGAATGATGTTGTAACCTTTGCCAAGTGCATCACTTCCTGGATTTAACCAAACGGTAATTCTATCCATCTGATAACCGTGCAACAGTTTAGGCAGCATTGTTAATACTCCTAAACCCATAACACCTGCACCTGCATAAATCGGCAACCAAGGACCTCGCCCTGCGATATACAATACAAGAGTTGTCATAGTCAGAATGATTGCCATACTCAAGTTTGGTTGTTTCAAAATCAACAATAAAATTACAGCCATTGGAATAATTGTTGATGTCATGTTTTTTAGGAATGTATTTAAGTCAATTTTGTCTTTAAACATTGTTGCAATGAGCATACAGAATAACGGTTTTGCAAGTTCAGACGGTTGCAACTGCATGAAACCTAAGTTTATCCATCTTTTTGCACCGTTGATTGTTACGCCAAGCGGAGTAAATTGCAAAATGAATAATAGAACAATAACTGTCCACATAAAATTTTTATTATAGTGTTCAAGTTTTTTATAATCAAAATGAGCAAAAAATCCCATTGCAAAAAATCCGACACCTGCATAAATCATTTGCTTAACAAGGAATGTTGCAAGATTAGCCCCTTCTCTCAAACATTTTGGAGCCGTTGCCGAAAAAATTGCCAAAAATCCGATGATAACCAAAAACGCAACGACAATCATCAATGTCTTGTCAGGAGGAGACAGAATTACACCTGAATTATTGCGTTCTTTTCTTTCTCGCCTTTGTCTTTTTGGGGATTTATACTCGCGATAAGACATATTCTCTGAAAACATCTCCTCTTTGTTCATAACCTGTAAACATATCAAAACTTGCACATGCCGGTGATAACAACACCACATCAGGATGAAGTTCAATGCATTTATCTATCGCACTTTGCATTGTTTTTTCTCTGATAATATTATCAAAGCCGTTTTTCTTTAAATTTTCTTCAAAACGTTCGGTAGCCTCACCTATTAGTACAACGGTTTTAATATGTTTTTTTACTGAATCGCAAAATTCTGTTAAATCTGTGTTTTTATCTCTTCCGCCTGCAATTAGTGCAACATCAACATTGTTAAATGAATTTATCGCAACGATTGCAGCCTCCGGATTTGTTGCTTTTGAATCGTTATAATAAGTTATACCGTCTTTTGATATGATTTTTTCTAATCTGTGCGCAGGTGCTTTAAAATCCATGATTGCTTGCTTAATTGTCGCATTATCAATTCCTGTTAATTTAGCACAAATAATTGCGCACATAATATTTTGGTAATTGTGTTCTCCAAGCAACGGACACTCAGAAAGTTTTATAATTTTTTCTTCGACTCCGCCTTTTTTAAATATTATTTCATCGTTTTTTTCATAACAACAATTGTTTCCAATATAACCTGCGAACATAAAGACTTCGCCCTGTGCTTGTTTTGAAAATTTCAAAAGCCTTTCATCTTTGGCATTTAGTACGCTGTATTTAGGTGCTTGAGGTTTTAAGAAAACTCTTGCTTTTGCTTTGAAATAATTTTCAAGTCCTTGGTGCCAATCAATATGGTCAGGTGTAAAGTTTGTCCAAACTGAAATAAAAGGTTTTAAGGAGGTGCTCATTTCAAGTTGAAAAGAACTTGCCTCACATACAAAGTAGTCCAAATTTTCATCTGCAATATTGCAAGGCGGTTGACCTATGTTACCACAAGCTTTTACGTTCAATTTTCTAGCTAAAATATGCTCTGTCAAAGCTGTGGTCGTTGTTTTACCGTTAGTTCCAGTGATAATAATAAATGGAATATCACATTCTCTATAAGCAAGCTCTAATTCAGAAATTACAGGAATATTTTGTTTTCTGATTCGTTGAATAATTTCACTATGAGGCGGAATCCCCGGACTTGTTACAACTAAGTCCGCATTGTTGATAAATTCGTCAGAATGAGCGCCGTATTCAACATTTATACCCAAGTTTTTTAATTCATCAACTTTATATAAATTCTCAGGTGTAACATCTTTTCCTTCTGTCAAATAAACAACAGCACCGTGTTTTTTAGCAAACTTTGCAGCTGCAATACCACTTTTTGACAATCCTAATACAAGAACTTTTTTCCCTAATATTCCCATTATAAAATTCCTTTGCTGAATAATTCAAACAAAACAACCGCAATGATTGATAAAATCAAAGATACGATTGAAAATACTACAACAACTTTCTTTTCTTTCCAGCCTAAAAGTTCAAAATGATGGTGAATCGGAGCCATTTTGAAAACTCTTTTTCCTGTAGTTTTGAAACTTGTAACCTGAATAATTACGGACAACGTTTCCATTACGAAAACTCCGCCGATAAAGATAAGTAAAAATTCAAATTTACCTAAAACTGCCAATGTCCCAAGCAATCCGCCAATCGCCAAAGAACCAGTGTCGCCCATAAATACTTCAGCTTTAGGTTTGTTAAATTTCAAAAATCCAAGTAATGCACCGGCTACAGTTGCCGAAATTATCGCAAGTTCAGTTTCGCCAAGTGACATAGAAATCAAAGCACAAGCCACAAATGCAGGAACACCGCAACCTGCAGCCAATCCGTCAAGTCCGTCGGTTAAATTGTAGGCATTTGATGCGCCTGTGATAATAAATATTGCAAATAGCGGATAAAACCATTTCAAATCCAATACAATACTTCCTATAGAAAAAGTGCAAGCACTTGGGTTAGTCGTAATTAAAAATATTGTAGGTAATAGCGCGATAGCGATTTGTCTTAGCAATTTGCCGCGAGGAGTCAATCCGTCATTACCTTTGCCTTTTATTTTTATATAATCATCTTGAAATCCTGCAAAAGTGTAAAATGCAAGAGTGATAATAGTTATCAATGCAGTTGTTGTCATTTTTTGAGCCAATAACAATGTTGTTACGGATGCCAAAATAATTGCAACAATAATAAAAACACCACCTGTAGTTGGTGTGCCTTGCTTCTTTGCGTGAGTTTCAGGCGCAAGTTCTTTTACATATTGGCCAATCATTTTTTTCTTTAACATATCAATATATGGAACGCCGAAAAGCATACACAAAACCATTCCGAGCAAAAATGCTATGGTAATCATTATCATATTTATATATCCCTCTTTTTAATCTCTTCTAAAATCTGCTCAAACTTCATTGAACGTGAAGCCTTCAAAAATATTGTATTACTCTTATTCAAATTTTCAAGAATGTAACAAGCAACATCTTCATTATTATCAAAACTCTTTACGTCAAATCCATAATTGGAGAGCACTTCGCCTATTTTTTTAGCTAAATTACCGACAGTTAAATACTTAACTTTTTTATTCTGTTTTGCTAAAAATTCCCCGACTTGCTTGTGGTATTCAACTTCATTTTCACCAAGTTCACCCATATTGCCTAAAACAACCACTGGATTTTCGTACAAATCAACAAAAGTCTTAACGGATGCTTTCATTGACTCAGGGTTTGCGTTGTAGCTGTCGTTTATAAACCTGAAACCGCCCACAATCTCTTCTTCCCAGCGCTTTTCTATTGGATGATATGAGGCTAAACCTTTAGCTATTTCACTTGGTGTCATTCCGATTTTTAAGCCTAATTCTATAGCTGAAAGTGAATTTTCTATATTATATTCGCCTTCAACGTTAAGTTCGTAGATATTACCTTTATATTCAAATTTTGAATAAGATTTTGATGAGTCTAAAATCTTAACATTTTTTATTGAATAATAAATTTTTTCGCCGTCAAATTTTACGTGTTTTTTAATAATATCTTGGTCTAAAGCGATAAATGTGCCATCCGCTTTCAAGCCTGATGTAATTTCGCATTTTGCAATCGCAATATTATCAAGACTGCCAAGTCTGCCTACATGAGCAGAACCTGAATTTGTAATGATTGCATAATCAGGTTCTAAATGAGTTGAAATTAGCTCAATTTCGCCTAATCCTCTCATACCCATTTCAACAATCAATGCCTCTGTCTCTTGCGTCATTCCTAAAACAGTCTGACAAAAACCTATTTCATTGTTGTGGTTAGAAAAAGTTTTTTGCGTTTTAAATTTTTGAGACAAAACCGAATATACCATTTCTTTTGTAGTCGTTTTGCCTGAACTTCCGGTAATTGCAACGGTTATAGGATTAATTCTGTTTCGATACAGTTTAGCAAGGTTCAAATACCCTTCTTTTGTATCAGAAACTTTTAATGCTAATTTTGCTCCGTCAAAAATTTTATCACCGGTTGTAAAATATCCGACAGCACCTGATTCAATGGCTTTATCAATGAATTTTTCTCCATCAAAAGTTTCTCCTTTTAATGGCAAATAAATATCACCTTTTTGAATTGTTCTTGTGTCTGTTGAAATATTAAAAGACACATTATCGTCAATATCAGTGCATTTTAATACAGTTGCACCAGTTCCCTCTATCAAATCTTCCCTACTAAACATCATAAATCAATGATACCCCAAACAAATTCGTGGAACAACAACGTTAATAAATATTAAAACTGCTTGACAACAATTTAGGACTGGGTGATAATGGGTATACGTGAATACTCGGGTCAATCGTCTATAAAACCTTATAAACAGGTTACGAAACCCAAAATGAAAGGAAGAAAACATGTACGCAATAGTCGAAACAGGCGGAAAACAGTATCAACTAGAAGAAGGTCGTTACGTTGATATCGAATTACTTGAAGGCGAAAAAGATTCAAAAGTAGTTTTTGATAAAATCGTTATGATTGTAAACGGCAAAAAATCAAAAGTTGGTCAACCTTATGTAGCAGGCGCTTCAGTAGAAGGCAAAATCATGTTACATGACAAAGCTAAAAAGGTTATCGTTTACAAACAAAGACCTAAAAAAGGTTACAGAAAAAAACAAGGTCACAGACAAGGTTTTACAAGAGTTATGATTTCAAAAATCAGAACTTCAGCTAAAAAATCTGCTGCAACAGAAGCAGCTGCTGAATAATTCCTGAAC
Source organism: Cyanobacteria bacterium UBA4641 (assembly GCA_002405805.1). Lineage (GTDB taxonomy): Bacteria > Cyanobacteriota > Vampirovibrionia > Gastranaerophilales > Gastranaerophilaceae > Zag111. The sequence continues at coordinate 57,414 of DHMN01000026.1, forward strand.
TTGTATCAGGAAAAGCGTAGTAAGTAATACAACAAAGGAGAAATAAAAATGGCACATAAGAAAGGTATGGGGTCTACCCGTAACGGCCGTGACTCCGAAGCTAAGCGTTTAGGCGTTAAGAAATTCGGCGGCGAAGCTGTTAAAGCTGGTAACATCCTTGTTCGTCAAAGAGGAACAAAAATTCACCCAGGAAACAATGTAGGTATCGGTTCAGATGATACATTATTCGCATTGATTGATGGTACAGTTAAATTTGAACCACACAGACGTGATAGAAAGCAAGTTAGCGTATACGCTGCTCAATAGTTTTTATTGGTTCTAAACAATTAAAAAAGAGCCTGACAGATATTGTCAGGCTCTTTTTATTTACTAGTTTCCGTCCTTTTTAAACTTCGCAATACGCATCCTCAGGTTTATCCCAAATGGCATCTAAATGTTTCATATTATTAAATGCTTCATCTGTAGGATTGAACGGTGCGATTTCTTTATCATAAGCAGGCAGGTCGAAATTGAATTTTAAAGTTAAAGCTTCAAATCTTGCACTTTCAACACCAAAACCTGTTGGAGAATTTGCAAATCCATAACCGAAACTGCTGCCAATTTTAGTATCATTTGCATTGATATTATTTATGCTGATTGCTTTTGTAGTATCTATATGACCGATGCTGTTAAAATTAATACCGTCAACCATTGCTCTATCTCCATCTTTGCTTTCTCTATACTTTAATAAAGTATTTTCAAAAGTCATTATTTCAGACAAAGGCTTATTTGTTACAAAAGTTAATAATTGGATGGCAAGATGTCAAGCTTAAACAATCATGTCATTACGAGGAACGTTTACTTGCGATGATTACAATGGTTAATACGAAGTGACGTGGTAATCCACAAGATATAGGTCATAACCCCCACCTCGAAATCAAAGATTTCGGTCCGCCCACTAGGGGCGGACATTTTGTTCTGTTTGTAGGTGCAGTTATGTGGTAAAGGTAAGTAGGTCGGCATTGCTATGCCGACAAGATTAATTTGTGGGGACACTTCGTTTTCCCCACACTATTATCAACATGTCATTACGAGGAGCAGTATTTTACAAATATAACAATTGATAAAAAAGAATACTTCTCAAAAAGGTCTATGTCATTCTGAACTTGTTTCAGAATCTTTTTAATAATCAATATCAAGCACATGTAATATTTGTTAAATATCGTTTATGGAAAAGACCCTGAATCAAGTTCAGGGTGACATAGTAAGTAAAATTTTTAGTATGACAAATAAGCTGCGAAACTTAGCATAAAAGTAAGTGTTATTAAGAAATGTAAATATGAATTTTAAAAAGGCTAAAAGTTAGATATAATGCCTTTATGATATGATATGATATGGTCAATTATCTCCTTTTTAAATACTTTATATATCTGTAACACATAAAATTTATTTAAGAAAGGATTTGATTATGGCAGATGATTTTAGTATTTCAAGTTATGGAAAAGGTGAATATTTCCCTCAAAATGATAAAGATAAAAAATCCTCTTCGTCATCTCCTACCATAACTCCTGATTCTGTAAAGATTGTAAAAGATGAGCCAAACTACAAAAAAGGAGAAAATGTTGATATTGCAGAATCTATGGGATTTGTTCGTTCAGAAAAAAATGATAGTTCAAAACTTTACCATCAAAGTATCCTCATAGGTGATTTTGACATAGAGGAATTTGCTAGAACTAATCAGCACATTACCAAAACTGAAACCAAAAAAGTTGTTAATCTATTTGATTTGTTCCATCATAGAACTACTCAAACAAAAGATAAAATAGACTTGTTCGAGAAATCTCCTGTTGAAAAACAGTCTAAGATTGGAGAGAAACTATCTCAAATTTTTAATAAATTAAAGTAAATAAAAACAAATATTGAAACTTTTAATCATAAATATTTCAAAAGGGATAGAATTTAATATTCTGTTCCTTTAATTTCGGCATTGCTATGCCGAAATTATTAATTTGTGGGTACACTGTGTTTTTCCCCACACTACTTTAATGTGGATGGGTTGCTCATACTTCTATATCCACAATTTGCCATAATTGCAATTTAGTCAATTAAACAAATTCAACACTACAGCCAAGCGGAATTTCGCTCAGAATGTTTTTTAGGTTTGGGGTAGAGACTTTGTAACGGAAATTTTTAGTATTTTTTTTGCATTTGCTGTAAGTCGAAATCATCATTATTGCTTTTGTTGCCTCAAACAAATTTAGTTCCGACAAGTCAATAATATCAGCATTTTTTGATTTTAAATCTGACAAAATATCTTTGCTGTTGAATTTTGGTGTAGTGATTTTAAAAATTTCTCTCATAATGCTCCTTATTACCTTTTTCGGCAGAATTTCCGCTAAATTCATAAAAGTTTTGTAAAGATACTTCATTTGTAGGATATTTATTGTATAATTTAATAAGAGTTAAGAGAGGTGGGATATGGTAGCTATGACTTTAAATAGTATAAATGAATTGGCGAAAGATGTCTTGGATATTGAGGCTAAGGCTATTTTAAGATTGAAAAACAATATAGGGAATGATTTTGACAAAGCTGTAGATATTTTATATAACTGCAAAGGTCGTGTAATTGTTACAGGGATGGGAAAATCAGGACTTATCGGTAAAAAAATTGCTGCCACCATGTCTTCTACTGGTACTCCTGCGTATTTCTTGCATCCTGCAGAAAGTACACATGGTGATTCCGGAGTGATAACAAGAAATGACGTTATTATTGCAATTTCAAACAGTGGTGAAACTCAAGAATTATTGAACCTTTTACCGCTAATCAAGCGTTTTGGATGCGAAATGATTGGTATGACGGGAAATCTCAATTCAACATTAGCCAAAACTAGCGAAGTTACTCTTGATATCTCTGTTGAGCGTGAAGCTTGTCCGCTTGGCAAAGCTCCGACAGCCAGCACAACAGCAACGCTTGCAATGGGTGATGCTTTAGCTGTTTGTTTGATGGAGAAAAAAGGTTTTACAAAAGAAGACTTTTTGATGTATCATCCATCAGGCAAATTGGGTAAAGGTCTGACTTATAAGGTGCGTGATTTGATGATTACAGGTGATAAAATGCCTGTTGTGTCAGATGATGAATCCTTTACAGATGTAATTAATACAATTTCTGAATACAAATTAGGGATGGCGATGGTTGTAAATTCTGATAAAAAACTATCAGGCGTTTTGACAGATGGTGATATCAGAAGAACCGTAATCAAATACCACGATATTTCTAACTTGAAAATCAAAGATGTTATGACCTCAAATCCAAAACGAATAACTTCAGATGCTTACGCAGCATCAGCCTTGAATTTGATGGAAAAATTCTCAATTACGGCTCTTGCCGTGGTGGATGAAAATAATATTCCGGTTGGCGTAATCCATGTTCACGATTTGTTGAGAGCCGGGGTGGCATAATGGATTTGAGAGAAAAAGCAAGCAAAATTAAACTGTTAGCCTTTGATGTTGATGGCGTTATGACAGATGGCAGCATTACTTATGATGAAAACGGAATTGAATATAAAACATTCAATGCAAAAGATGGTCATGGGCTTGCCAAAATGGCTAAAAACGGTTTTATTACTGCAATAATTACAGGGCGAAAAAACGGTACTGTAGACCGTCGCGCTACTGATTTGCGTGTAACAGAGGTTTATCAAGGGGTAAAAAATAAGTTACCTATCTTAGAAGGTATTATGCAAAAATATGAACTTGATTTTTCTCAAGTCGCTTATATGGGTGATGATGAGCCTGATATTTGCATATTGGAAAAAGTTGCAATCGCGGCTTGTCCAAATGATGCGGTTGGCAGGGTTCAAAAAGTTTGCAATTTTAAAGCAGAAAGAGATGGCGGAAGAGGGGCAGTGCGCGAGTTGTGCGACTTTATCTTTGATGCCGTGAATGAACAATAATATAATGTAAGAATTTTTAAGGGGATATAAATATGTACGAAATTAAAACACAAGCATTTTTTGCAGCAGCACATCATTTGTTGAATTATGACGGAGAATGTGAAAACCAACACGGTCATAATTGGATGGTAGAGGCTTTTGTTCAAGGTGAAACTTTAAACAAAAGCAATATTTTGATTGATTACAAGATTTTGAAAAAAGAATTGAATACGGTTTTAGATACTTTGGACCACAAAGATTTGAACGAATTACCTGCATTTAAAGGCGAAAGTCCTTCAAGTGAAATGATTTCAGCTTATATTTATTCAAAATTAAAAGAACGTATTGTTCAATTGAGTAAAGTTACTGTTTGGGAAACTCAAACTTCTTGTTGCTCATATTTTGAGGCTGAATAGTTATTAGATAGACACTTGGAGAGAAATATAAATGACTTTAATACAATCAATACTTATGGGGATAGTTCAAGGTTTGAGTGAATTTTTACCTGTTTCAAGTTCTGCTCACCTTGTATTTACATCAAATTTTTACAAAGTTTTTAAAAATATACCGATAACAGAACAATCAAATCAGGAAGTTTTTCTTGATATAATGTTGCATTTAGGGACATTGATTGCTGTTTTGTATTTTTTCAGAAAAGATATTTTAGAAATCTGCAAAGCTTTGATTGAATCAATAAAGACAAGAGATTTCTCTTCATATTTGTCAAAATTAGGATTGTATATAATTGCAGGTACAATTATTACAATCGCGTTAGCTCTTCCGTTTAACGAAGTTGCTAACCATTTGGTGTTCCATCCTGCCATAGTGGGTGGTTTACTGATTATTACAGGTGGAATATTATTTTTGAGTGAATATTTGGCAAAAAGAAGTTCTCGAAACAGCAATATAACCTTAAAACAAGCTTTGCTAATAGGTTTAGCTCAAGGCTTTGCGGTACTTCCGGGGTTGTCTCGCTCAGGATGTACGATTGCAACAGGTTTGTTTGCAGGTTTAGACAGAGAAACTTCTGCCAGATATTCGTTCTTGTTGAGTATTCCGATTATTCTCGGAGCATCAATGGTTTATCCTTTGGTTAAAATCGATGTTCAAGAGGCGGTTACTTACAACTGGATTGCCATAATTGTCGGAACTGTAGTTTCAGGAATTGTTGGTTATCTGTGCATAAAATATTTTATGAAATTTATCTCAAGATTTTCATTAAATATTTTCGGATGGTACTGTGTGTTTATGGGGTTATTCACATTGGTATTCTTCAATATTTTTAAATAAAAATATTGTTAAAATTTGTAAATATAAATAAAACAAGATAACAAAATTTTATCTTGACATGTATTCTAATGATATAAAATTGCGGAGTTGTCATGATATTACCAATAAGTAATTATAATGGGAAAAATCTATCATTTAAGTCTAACAAAAAAGAGGAGAATAACAGTACGCCTTATGATGAGGATACCCTGTTAAAAAGCAATCTTTCAACAAAAACGCGTATTGGTCTTGAAAAGTTTACAAAAGCTTTCACTGTGTATCCTGCAAAAGGCTTAAAAGGTAGTAAAAATTCAAATTTTTATGAGTTTTTAACAATGGGTACTGTGCCGTACGTTGTCGGTAGTATCACATTGATGTCTATTTTTAACTCTACAAACAAGTATTTCCAACATTCAGCAGCCGTTGCCGCAAATAAACTCGGCAACAAGATGGCTATGGGAGTTGTACTTTATTGCTTGTTTAAAAATTTGTCAAAATCTTTAATTACTTATCCTGTAAAATGGAAAACCGGTATAGATACTGAACTTCCGTATGCAAAAGTTAATTATTTATTGCAAGAAAATCCTGATGACTGCAGCAATATGACAAGTATTGAATACCACAAAGTCGGAGAGAGTGTGGATTTTCCTAGATGGGACCAATTGTATGGCGACCCTAAAAAAGGTGAAGCAATCAATTTCAGATATGATAAAATCGCAAAGAAAAACGGACTTGGTGAAAACTTAAACGACTCAGACCAAGAAGTTAAACCTATATATAAAGAGGTTTTGGTTAAATCAAAACTTGCTAAAAGTATTTCATCTTTCTTGTGGGCAGGTGTTGGTGTTGCTTTAGCTTTCCAAAAACCTTGGGAAAAATATTTCAAAGTTGCAACTTTAAAATTCTGGAATACTAAGGATTTCGGTCACTCTTTGAAAGTTTTAGGTAGCAGTTTTGTAGAAAGTGCAAAAGATTTATATAAAGGTTCAAGCATTTCAATGGTTAAAAATATTGATAACTCTGTAGCTCCGGGGTTGTTGGCAAAACTTGAAAAACATTCAGGCAAAGCTTTCCTTGGAATAGCCTCTTTATCAACAATTTTAGGCTTGTTGAATACTTTACATATTACAAAGAAACCGACAAATACATCTCCAGATAGTGTATTTGACAAAAATAAAGAAAGTGTGGTGAGTTAGATGAGAACAACAAATTTAATTCAATCATACGTAAGCAATCCGCCTGCAATGCAACAATATAATTCAGATAAAGCTGTAAAGGATTTTGATGTTCATAAAGAGTTGTCAAACAGAACATTTATAAAACCTTTGCCAAGCAATGGGCACTTGGTTAAAACAGGCATTTTTGATGTGCCGTCCGAAATTAAAAAAGATATTAAATATGATATAAAAGCCTTTGGACATGCTGTTAAAGGTGAAGCTAACGACCATGAATTGGGACGTTTGAATGACGTTGGTATGAAAATCGGTGGACTTGCAATTGCATCATATTTATTCACTAAAAAACAAACTCCAATGACTAAGATTTTTGAATTTGTAGGGCTTGGAACCTTCTTTGGCGCAATGGATTTGTGGCCGAAATTATTTATTCAATTACCTGCAAAATTGATTCATGGTGTTAATGTTAGACAAGAATACGAAGACAACTATGGTAGAAAGAAAATGTTCTACCAAGACCACCAATTCATTCCTTGGGATTTGTATTCAGAAAAAGAAATCAACAAAATTGGCGACAGACTTCATGTTCCAAAAGATATTCCAAACAGAAGAGATTTTATCCAAGAAAAAATGAGAAAAATTGCTCTTCAAAATAATACTTTGTGGATGTTGACTGCAGGTTTTGCAACTCCATTGATGAGTGCTTTGATGTGTAATGCTTTGGAAAAACCTATTTCTAAATATATGGACCAACGCATGAATAAACGCGCAGAATCATTGATGACGAATTTCCCTCAAGAAATTCAAAAATATGATTTTTCAAAACCAGAAGCTGAATTGGCAAAAATCCTTGCGGATAACAAAGGTAAACCAATTACACCTGAATTGTATGAATCAATCGCCTCAAATATCACAGAAGGTTTAGATAATGTAGTTTCAACAAATGTACGCAAAGATTTGGCTCAATTGTTACCAACAAATGACAAGTTCAAGTTATCAGAAGATACATTAAAAGCTGTTCAAAAATCAATGTCTGATGTTTTTGCTCCTGCAAAACTTTCAAAAGATGATTTGGCAAAACTTATCCCTGATGGAGATGCAATCTCTCATGCTTTGAGTTCAAGAAACTTGTTAGAAGGTAAATATAAAGAATTTTCCGAACATTCAAAAGTTATTCAAGACTTGTTTGAGGCAAATGTAAATAAATTTATTGAAGAAAATCCAAACAACCCTGCGTCTAAGAAATTGAACTTCTTAATGCAAAAATTAATCCACACAACATCTCATGGTGAAAGTTCACCTTTGGTTAAAGCCTTTAAATATCAACCTGCAGCAGTTTTGAGTGAAAATTTGGCAGAATCTTTAAAAGGTATTTCATCTACTCTTAATAAAATGAAGGCTGGAAATTCTGTATTAGACAGATATGCATATATGAAGGTTGCTCAAGCTCCTGAAACAGGTTTGGCTAATGCTTGGAACGAAACCGAAAATGCTATATTTAAGGCAATGAACTTCTCACCTGAAGAAATCAGAATGGCTCGTTTGGATGGCGAAATTTCTTCTGATATTATGAGAAACAAACTTGAATCTATCACTTCAGATAAGGCTGCTTATGGCAAATTTATCGAATCTGTAGAAAAAGCATTTTCATCTCTTCATAGCAAAATGTCTTCTCTTGATATGACTCAGGCGAAAACTTCAAACTTGTATAAATCAAATGTTGAAACAACCTTTAATAATACGGCTAATGTATTAAAAGGTGCAGGTTTTAACAATACTGCAGAGGCTTTGGTCGGTTTCCATGATACGGCTCAAACTTCATTAAAAGATTTGATGTTGAACTTTGTAACAGATAGGGTAAAAGGTGTTAAAACTTCATTCTACAGATTATTGAACCTTGCAGATATGTATCACAAGATTTCAATGGTAGAAGGTTTGGATTCTGTATTAACTCCGCAAATGCCAAGAGCAGTGAAAGAAGAATTGGTTGAATTGGCAAAACAAACTTTGATGGATGGACACAACTCTGATTTTGCTGTTAAATTCTGGCAAAAACGTGACCCTAACCCTGATAAATCAGATTTATCTCAAATAAGAACTTCTGCCGGAAAAGTAATCAATAAATATTTCGGAACAAAAGAGGCATCTGAGTTGACTGAAATTGCAAATGACAGAAATTATTTTGATGCGGTTATGAAATTGATGTTTGGTGGCGATTTACACCATGATACAGTTGAAAAAATCCAATCCTCTGTATTCTTTGATGATTTCAAACGTTATAGAGCACAAGCGCTTGATATTTTAGGCGGAGATTTCTATTTTGCAAAACCTAATTTCTTGGTAAATGGCAGAAGAGTTGATACATCTTCTGAAGCTAAATTCTTGATGATGGGTAGTGCTCCGTCAGATATGGCATTTAAGCATTTTAACAATACATTTAACGGTAACAAATGGTTCAAGATTTTTGGAACATTGGGTGCCGGACTTGTTGGTGTAACTTTGTTATCTCAATTCTTTATCGGATATATGAAGAAACCTCAACAAGCAAAGGAGGCTAAGTAGTATGATGAATGTTACAAGTAATTTAATATCTCAAAAGCTTGGCGCGATTAGACCTTTGCATTTTACTCAAAATCCGCAAACTGCTCCAACTCCAACAGCACCTCAATCTGGCAGCAACTTGATTTCTCAGTATTTGAATAATGTTGCAATGATAAATTCTGCTGCGGTAAATAAACCTGAGGCTGCATATAACGAAATTAAAGAAAAACCTTATAAAAATGACTTGAGAACTTTGTTTACTACAAACAGTGCGAAAATTTTGGCAATCATTCCAAGAACATTCAACGCGAAAGATACAAACGGAAATGAATATATCGATGGCAATGAAACTCATGGTACATTTTTAAATGCGATTGACAGACTTGATGAAGTTAAGGCAGAAGGCTTTAATACTTTGCACGTATTGCCGATAAATCCTCCAGGGGTAGAAAACGCAATGGGTACTGCAGGTTCAGTTTATGCACCAAAAGATATGCTCAAAATTGACCCTGTTTTGATTGATAAAAATGACCCTCGCTCACCGCAAGAACAATTTAAGGCTTTTGTAGATGCTTGTCACCAAAAAGGTTTGCGAGTAATGGTTGATATGCCAAGTTGCGCATCTTATGATTTGTATAATGCCAGACCTGAATTGATGGCACATGAGCGTAACGGATTGGCAAAAACTCCTCAAGGTTGGTGCGATATCAGAATGTTTGAACCTTGGGAAGATGAAGGAAAAAGAACACTGAACCCTGAATTGTTGGAATACCACAGAAAATTTGTTGATATGATGATTGATGCAGGCGTAGATGGTATCAGAGCCGATGTAGCAAGGGCGAAACCTGTTGAATTTTGGGACATTATAATTCCTTATTCAAGAAAGCGTAATCCTGAATTTGCTTGGCTTGCAGAAACTTACACTTATGAAGATGCTTCTCCACAAGCAAATATGCCTTATGACAGACCTGAAGATTCTCTTCGTGCAGGTTTCGATGCTTATTATGGGCAATATCACATTTTCAATGAGTGGAATACAGCAAAAGAACTTAACGACTACGTGATTGACAACTTGAATATGTCATACAGACTTGAAAAAGGAAAATCTCTAATCGGTTCATTTGCTACCCACGATGATATTTCACCAATGTCACATGGTGGTGAGGTTTATTGTAATTTGACATCTGGTTTAGAGGCAACTTTACCTATGATGAATCCGTATTTTGTAGATGGATTCCAATCAGGTGACAAATATGATTACAGCTACGGAAATACTCATTCAACAGTATCAGCTACAGATAATCATGAAATGATAGTCCATCCAAGTAAGTTGGATATCTTTAATTTGTCAAGAAAACCTGGAGGGAATGAGCCAGAAATAGGTAAATTCATGACTGCAGCTCTTGAGTTTAGAGACAAGTACGCGGATGTTATTAAACGTGGTTCTTACATCGTTTTAGACAAGAAAAAAGATAAGGCAGACCAAGTAATTGCTTTTGCAAGACATCGTCATGGCAGAACATTATTGGTAATTGCTAACAAAAACGTAAACCGACGTGTAGCATGCAAAGTCGAAGTTCCGACCTTGAAAGCAAATCAAAAATTGGAAAACTTGTTACCATCTTACGGTGAAGAAAGTAAGTTCCAAGTATCTCAAGGTGAGGTCGCAGTTGACTTAGGTCCTGGAAGAATTCACGTTTTCGAGATAGATACTCCATATATTGAGACATATACCAGAAAAGTTTACAAACAGCATTAAGAGAGAAGAATAATCCGCTAAGCCATATGTTTAGCGGATTTAATTTATTTGTATTTTGTATTGTAACAATATATTACAAATATATACTTTTTAATTCTCAAAAAGGCAATTTTCTCAAATTGAAATACTTTATAAAAGAGTAAGGGGATACAAATAAAGGAAAAGTTCAAAAGGAGAAAATTATGGCAAGAGTTTTAATTTCAATGCCCGAAAAATTTTTAGATGAGATTGATTCAGTGGCTGATGCAGAAAATCGTACACGTTCAGAATTAATTCGTGAAGCATTAAGAACATATATGTATAGAAGCCAAGTTAGAAATGGCAAAAAAGCTGCAACAAATGCTGAAATCTTAGAGGCATTGCTCGGTTAGCAATATAAGTTTTTGTAAGGAAAATTTTTATCTATTAGAACGGATGGGGAAAATGAAAAATAGTTATCAAATGATTACAGTCAAAGAATATGTTGACATGTTAGACCATGAAGTTACATATTTAGACAATGACGCAAAAGCAATTAAAGAAAATGTGGAAAAATATTTGTTACGGGCTCGTAGAGCTGCAACAAATGCAAAAATTTTGGAAGCTTTGCTTGCATAATTTTGCACCACTGAAGCGTTCGTTGGTTTTTATACAATTTTAACTCGGTAAAAGTAAGAAAGATTTTAGGAAGTAAGTAAAAAAAGACTTGATACAATTTGTATCAAGTCTTTTTCAAGGTTTTATACTGTTAATAACGAATTATTATTCGATGATTGTGTCAACAACACCAGCACCAACAGTTCTACCGCCTTCACGGATAGCGAATCTCATACCTTGTTCAATAGCAACAGGGGCAATCAATTCAACTGTCATAACAACGTTATCACCAGGCATTACCATTTGACCGTCAAATTGGATTGAACCAGTTACGTCAGTTGTTCTGATGTAGAATTGAGGTCTGTATCCTGGGAAGAATGGAGTGTGACGTCCACCTTCATCTTTAGTCAATACGTAAACGTTAGCTGTGAATTTAGTGTGTGGGTGAATTGAACCAGGTTTAGCCAAAACTTGACCACGTTCAATTTCAGTTTTATCAACACCACGTAACAAAGCACCGATGTTATCACCTGCTTGACCTTGGTCAAGAGATTTTCTGAACATTTCAACACCAGTAACTGTTGTTTTCTTAGTAGGTTTGATACCAACTAATTCAACTTCGTCACCAACTTTAACAATACCACGTTCTACACGGCCTGTAGCAACTGTACCACGACCTGTGATAGAGAAGATGTCTTCAATTGGCATCAAGAATGGTTTGTCTAAGTCTCTAACTGGATCTGGGAAGTAAGTATCCAATGCATCCATCAATTCCCAAATTTTATCTGTCCATTCGTTTTCACCACGTTTGATGTGTGGGTTAGCTTGAACTGCTTCTAAAGCTTTCAATGCAGAACCGTGGATGAATGGAATGTTGTCACCGTCGAAATCGTATGAAGAAAGAAGTTCTCTAACTTCCATTTCAACCAATTCCAACAATTCAGGGTCATCAACCATATCGCATTTGTTCAAGAATACAACCAAGTTAGGAACACCAACTTGTCTTGCCAACAAGATGTGTTCACGAGTTTGAGGCATAGCACCATCAGTAGCCGCAACAACCAAGATTGCGCCATCCATTTGAGCTGCACCTGTAATCATGTTTTTAACATAGTCGGCGTGGCCTGGGCAGTCAACGTGAGCATAGTGTCTTTTTGCTGTTTCATATTCAACGTGAGCTGTTGAAATGGTAATACCTCTTGCTTTTTCTTCTGGAGCAGCATCGATTTCATCGAATTTTTTAGCAGCTGCTTGACCTGCTGCAGCTAATGTACCGGTAATAGCTGCTGTTAATGTAGTTTTACCGTGGTCAACGTGGCCGATTGTACCTACGTTAACGTGCGGTTTCGTACGTTCATACTTTTCACGTGCCATGAGATTAATCTCCTTTTTTACTGTCTACTATATACTACTATAAATTTAGTATTCTACGATATTCTCATTCTAACAGCTCATAAATTTTTGTCAAGATTATAATGTCAAATTGAAATTTTTGTGAAGATATTCTTTTTTGTAAAGAAACGTAACGATTTATTTGAATTTGCGCAATCCGTTCATTAAAAAATACTTTATATAAGTAAGCAAGATTATGAACGATGGAGGATGTTACAATGGCAGATTTTGGTTTATCAATTACAAAAGTTGCAGGCGATATGAAATCAAATGCTATTGACTTTGTTAATAAATATAGATTTGAAAAACAACAAAAGCAACAAAATAATGTTGGGCAAGGTTCTTTGAGTCACATGCTCGCAAATTATAGTCAATATACAAATTATACTCCATGCGGACGTACTGATGGTCAGTAAACCATTAATTTTAATGTACTCTTTACATTAAAACTATGTTTGTAATAGAATAGTCCTCAGATATGTGAGGACTATTTTTTATGTTATTAACAGCAGATATCGGAAATACAAATATTACCCTTGGATTATTTAACAATGACAAATATGTGAACGAATTTCGTTTGGCATCAGATAGAGATTTGTCAGGTGAAGAATATGAAATTTTGTTGAAATCTTTGTTCAAGGATTACAAAATTGACGGATGTGTAATAGCATCTGTTGTTGAAGAATTGAATATCAAATTTAAAAGGGCAGTTGATAATGTTTTTGGTATAAAATCTGTTTTTGTAGCCTCAGATATAACTTTGGGAGTAAAAGTTTGTACCGACAATCCGCGCGAAGTTGGCGCTGACAGATTGGCAAATGCTGTAGCTGCATCTGTCTTATATAAAGGTGCGGTCATCGTAATTGATTTTGGCACTGCAACATCGTTTGATATTATTAATTCTAAGCATGAATTTTTAGGCGGCGTTATTGCTCCTGGGATTAATACCCAGATGAAATGTTTGAAAAACTCAACATCGAAACTTCCGAAAATTGATGTTTCAATTTCTCAAAATGCAATCGGGCACAATACGACTGATGCAATTTTGTCAGGTGTAATTCGTGGTACTGCTTGCATGGTAGATGGTTTGGTTGCTCAATGTGAAGCTGAACTTGGTGAAAAAGCGACAATTGTTGCGACAGGCGGTTACTGTGGATTGATTGCAAACTATTTAACTCGCTCGTTTGATTGTGTAAATCCGATTTTGACTTTGGAAGGCTTGAAGCATATTTATAAATTGAATACAAAAAATTCTTGTACAGAATTTGTGACTACGAAGTAATACTGTACTGCGCGATAGTTTTGGCTAAATTTTATTTCACTCTGAATTTATTTCAGAGATATTTCTAGTAACTTTTA
>DHMN01000006.1 GCA_002405805.1 Cyanobacteria bacterium UBA4641
GAAACAAGTTCAGCATGACAAAAATAAATAACTGTCATTCCGAATTTAGTTCGGAATCTTTTTAATAATCAGAATTCATCAATAGTGACATTTGCTAAATATTAATTATGGAAAAGATTCTGAATCAAGTTCAGCATGACATTGACCTATTTGATTGATTTGTAATAATGTAGGTCGGCTTTACCAAGCCGACAACAAAATTGACATTGATAGATTCTGCATCTACACAGTCGCATTAAATGTGTCGCCACTACATTCCACCTGCTATTCAGCATGACCATTTCCCCTTTTGTCTAATATCGTGTTTGAAAACTGTAGAGCCGCACAAAAGAACTATTGCAATTGTAACAATCAAAAGATTATCCAACTGACTTAATAATATGCTTATACTAATCTGACAATTTATTCCTTAATATCATTATTAAGGAGAAATTTAATGTCTGAAAATAAACTATCGTACAAGAAAATGCCCATAGAAGAACTTGTTGTGTTATCTCAGCAAGAAGACTTCAAAGCTTTGGAAGAACTTATTAGAAAAATTCAATCCGATGTATACGCGACATTAAGTTATCTGATAAAAAATCCTGAACATATTCCTGATTTAACTCAAGATATTTTGCTAAAAGTTGCTAGAAATATTCAAAATTTGAAAAATCCAAAATGCTTTAAAGGTTGGCTAAATCATATAATCACAAATACCTATTACGATTTTGTCAGAAAACATAAAAGAACACCTGAAACTATTTCTATTGATTATACTTGTGAGCCGTTAGATATTCAGTTCAAAATTGAACTTCCTGATAAAAAAGTCAAACCGATAGAAAAATGTATATCATCTGAATGTGAAAGGTTTATCAAAGAGGCAATAAAAAGTCTGCCGGAGTCGTTTAGAATTGCGATTATCCTCAGAGAGTTTCAGGGATTAAGTTATGAAGAAATCGCAAAAACGACCAACTCAAGTATTGGAACTGTTAAATCAAGAATTTCTCGAGCACGAATTAAACTGCAAGAAGCACTGAAAAATTACATCTAAATAGGAGTATATAATGAAAAAAGAACTAACCTGTAATCAAGTATCTGCACTGATAAATTTTTATTTAGAAAATAAATTGAACCCAAAACTGAAAGAATATGTGGATAAACATCTTGAAAAATGTCCAAATTGCAAAAAGAAAATCTCCGAATTAAAAAGTATCTTGGCGAAATACAAGGTCAAAGCAACTCAAACTGATATGTGCGCGGAGGTTGAACAGCAATTACCACAGGATTTTGTCTATAGTTTATCGGCTTATGTTGATAATGAATTAAATTCAAATGAAAATATCAAAATTAAGAAAATGACGATTTCAAATCCGACAGCAAGAAAAGAATTAGAAACTATGTACAGATTCAAAAAACTTTTGCATAGTGCTTATGAAAGAACAAAAAACGACTCAAAATACGATTATTCAAAAAATATTGTAAATAAAATCCAAGATAATTATGAATACTCAACGAATTATTTTTACAAACTCGCTGCAATTTTTGTTGTGCTCATTAGCGCAATTATCGGTGGTTTTATTTATCTATATTTTTAAATTACCTGAAGTCGGTCTTGCCATATATGCGGTTTGAAAAGCTTGCATAGTTGGTTTTGGCAAATATGAAGGTTTTTCAGGATTATTTTTGATATTTGAAATATGAGTTTCAGGAGCTTTTTTATCCATTTTAGCAATGCATTTTTTCTGTTTATTGGCAGCAATTTCGTTACGAATAATCGGAGTAACAATATTACAAGACAAAATTGAACCTAATGTTGTACCGATAACATCAACGCCTTTGTAAAACTTATTATAAGTGGCTGACATATTAGGGTCTAAATGTCCATTTTTAATGACATCAAAGCCTGCGGTTCCAACTTTATCCGCAACAGAACTGTTTTTCAAAAATGTGCGAATTGTCTCAGGAAGAAGTTTGCCTGAAGATACTAATTTGTTTGCTACAGATTTAAAAGTTCTGCTGATTGCATAGTAAGAAACGATATTAACAGCAGCATCTGCCAACTCTTGAGGAACCATATACATTTTTTGTTCCTTAGAAAGTTTATCGTTTATGACAATTGCAGTAACTTGAGCGGCAGAAGACAAAATCCAACCGATAACACCTGTATGTACAAGCATTTTACCGATATCATCGCTGTATTTGCTTGCAATTGCATTGCACATTTTTTGAATCCAATCAGGTTTAACCATGTTTTACCTCCTTGGATTTTTGAGGGTTTTGTTGTGCTGTTTGCGCTTTTGCATGAATCCTATCTACAAACTTATTAGTTAAGAATTTTGTTAATGGCGCATCAAGTAAAAAGTTTGTAAACATCATAACAACAGTTGCAATAATTGTCCCCATTGCATTTTTGTATTCGGCTAAATTTTTACAAAGTTTTTCGCTTGGGGTCAGTAATGTTCTCAATGCTTTAAATTTCATATCAGGGCGAATTTCGTGAGGAAGTTTTGTGAAAGCATTAACGGCATGAATACATCCTGAACGAATAAGAACGCCTGTAGTCGTACCGGCAATGATTTTTGCAACTGTTCTTGCTGCTGATACTTTTCTTGTATCTTCATCAACTTTTCTGTTGTTCAAGTCAATAAACGGTTGGCTCATTAAAGCGGTTGCACCCAAAATGAACCTGTTTTCAGGTGATGAAATATTTTTTCCAATCCAATTGATAGCTTTGTTGGCGCGCTCGCCTTTGATTGTCATCGTTGGTATGCGGCTGACAACACTTGAAACTATTCTGCTTGGACTAAAACTACTCATATTTATAATTATTCCTACCCAAATCAATAAAGATAATAAAGGTCATTAATTGCCTTATTTTGCGGTCACATTCACAAAAATTTACACAAAAATGAGGTACAAAATGAATTATACCTCAAAATTGTGTTTTTGAAAAAATACTTTACAAATTCTTTATAAAATAGCCCCTTTCGGAACAACTGTAACTCCGCCTGCTGAGACATGGAAACCTCGTTTTAGGTCTTCTTCTCTATCTATACCGATTTTTGTATGAGGTGGAATTATTACGTTTTTATCAATGATAGCCTTTCTGATTTGTGAATATCTTCCAACTTCAACATTTTCCATCAAGATACTGTCTGTTACGCTTGAATAACTGTTGATTCTGACTTTTGGGGATAATACACAGTGAGAAAGTCCACCGCCTGAAATGATACAGCCTTCTGATACCATTGAATTTGTTGCCATGCCGACTCTATCGCCTTCTTCCCAAACAAATTTCGCAGGCGGATAGTTGTAATTGAATGTTCTTAATGGCCATTCCTTTGAATACAAATTCAATTCAGGAGTGTAATCAAGCAAGTCCATGTTTGCTTGCCAATATGCATCAATACTTCCGACATCTCTCCAGTATCCGCGTTCACTATCGGTCATTCCCGGGAATGAATTACTTGCAAAGTTATATACATAAATATTTTTGCCTTCGTTTAACATCATAGGAATAACGTTTTTGCCAAAGTCGTGGTTTGATTCTTGGATTTTGTTATCTTTTTCCAATGCGTTTAACAACTCGTCTTTTCCAAAAATATAATTACCCATTGAGGCTAAGCACATGCCGGAATTTCCGGGGATTGGACGAGGTGGTGTTTGAGGTTTTTCTACAAAATTAACAAGTCTCCAGTTTTCATCAACTTCCATAATTCCAAATTCATGAGCCTCTTCTATCGGAATTGGAATTGCTGAAATTGTCAAATCTGCATTTTTATCTTTGTGAAAATTCAACATTTGAGAAACTTGCATTTTATAAATATGGTCACCGCCGAAAATACAAACATATCTAGGGTCTTCGTCTGTGATATGGAAAATGTTTTGATAAATTGCATCTGCTGTACCGCGATACCAATCATTTCCGACTCTCATTTGTGCCGGACAAAGGTCGACATATTGATTCAAAAATGGAGACAACACCCAACCTCGAGTGATGTGTTTGTTCAATGAATCTGATTTGTATTGTGTCAAAACTTTGATTTTGTAAAATCCTGAATTGATAAAATTATTAATTACAAAATCAATAATTCTGTATCGTCCGCCAAACGGAACTGCAGGTTTTGCCCTATCCTTTGTCAACGGATAAAGTCTTTTGCCTTCTCCCCCTGCCAAAATCATAACTAATGCATCATCAATTGACATATAAAAACCTCTTCTACTGTATATATAAATATTATATAACTAAAATTTAGTAAAATCATTAATTCTAAATAACTAAATTTTTCTCAATCTAAAGATGATATTTTATTTCAAGATTTGTTTCAATTCGTTGATAACAACATCCAACGCACCTTGCTGGTCTTGGAATACGGTTTCGCAATCTTTGCATGCCTGCTCGTAAAACTCTTTATCAGACAATAATTTTTCAACATAATCTGAAAATTCTTTCGGATTTTTTACGATTTTACCTGCCTTTGAACGAGACAACAACCAATAAATATCACGGAAATTGTGGATAGATGGACCTGTGATAGTCGGTTTTGAATAAACTGTAGCCTCTAGCGGATTGTGACCGCCTGTTTTGTTAAAACTTCCACCGATAAATGCGAAAGAACAAATTGAATACATTTTAGAAAGTTCACCCATCGTATCAAGAATTATTACATCTTTTGTTTTAAAAGTATCTTCTTTTGAGCGAAATCCGTAATTTAGTCCCAAAGAGTCTAATATTGGTAAAATTTGCGGTAATCTTGTCAAATGTCTTGGAACTAAAAGTAATTTTATATCAGAATATTTTTTTAATTTTTCGCTAAACATTTCAAGGACAATTTCATCTTCTCCTTTGTGGGTGCTGCCTGCAATTATTACGCGGTAACCATCTTGTCCGATATCAATTTTTTCATCTGATTTTTTTACATCAAATTTCAAATTCTTCATAACAAAAGTTCTGTCTTCAGGTGCTCCGATTGAAACAAGTTTGTTTCTGTCGATGTCACTTTGAGTAAGAATTTTTGTATATTTTGATAATACGGTTTTGAAAAAGAATTTGAAAAATTTGTAAACTGAGTATGTAGAATCAGACATTCTGCCATTGATTGTGTAAAGTGAAATTTTTCTTGCTTTACAGAAAAATGAAAATACTGGCCACAATTCTGTTTCTGCAATCAATACAACTGTCGGTTTGATTTTTCTCAAAAATGTATCTACACAAAATGGAATGTCAAAAGGAAAATATGTCACAAAATCAGCGACTTGTGCGTATTTTTTCTTTGCAATTTCTTGTCCTGTTTTTGTCCCTGTAGTAACTACGATTTTATAATCAGGGAAAGTTTCTTTTGTTTTTTTGATTAAATTTTCTAATGCGATAATTTCACCAACAGACACGCCGTGGTACATTATGACCTTGTCCCCTAATTTTGGTGATTCAAAAAATCCGAGTTTTTCTCTCCAGCCGTATAAGAATTTACCGTTGAAAACTCGGACAATATAATAAAATGGCATCAAAATTATAAATAATAAAGTTGAAATCAATCCATACAAAAATAATTCGCTAAACATTGATATAATAATCAATAATAATAAAACCAAAATAATAGAATAAGTAATCATAATATGGCAATTATACAACAAAGTTGACAACATGTTGACATAATACACAAAAATTTATAAAATCATTGTATGGCAATTGTATATTTAAGTTTAGGTTCAAATAAAGGCGATAGAATCGGCTATGTCCAACAGGCAGCAAGTTTGCTTGGGGCAGATGAAGGAATTTCTATTGTCAGAACTTCTGCGTTTTATGAATCAGAACCTTGGAATATGAATACAAAAAACTGGTTTGTAAATGCTGTTGTGGAGGCAAAAACTAAATATTCTCCGCAAGAACTTTTGGAAGTTTGCCAAAGAATAGAAAAGCAGCTTGGTCGAACTCCTGAAGAAAAAAATCAGTACCAAGACAGAACAATTGATATTGATATTCTTTTCTATAACAAAGATATTATTAATGAGGAAAATTTAACAATTCCGCACAAATATGTTCATCTTAGAGCGTTTACGCTTGTGCCGATGTTGGAATTGAATTCTGATTTTGTTCACCCTGTTTTACATAAAAATATTGTTGAAATGCACAACGATTTAGAAAATCCTGAAATGGTGTTTTTATATGGCACAAGAGTCGATTTCTAATAAAACAATTGCAATTGTTGGAGCAGGGCCTGCCGGATGTTTTTGCGCAAAATTATTACTAGATTATGGTTTTGAGGTCACTTTATTTGATAAAGGTTCACCTCTCAGGACAATTTTGCCTACAGGGGGCGGCAGATGTAACCTTGCACATTCTGAAGATGATTTTAAAGAACTTGCAAAAAATTATCCGCGCGGAGAAAAATTTTTATACTCGGTTTTTTCAAAATTTTCGACAAAAAATACGTTAGAATTTTTTAATTCAATTGGGGTCAAAACCTATACACAAGAGGATAACAGGATTTTCCCGACTTCAAATTCTTCAAAAGAAGTTCAGGAAAAAATGCTATCTTCTATAAAATGCACCAATATTATAAAAGAAGAAGTTCAACAGATTTCCAAACTTGATAATTGCTACAAAATAAAAACGAACAAAAGTTCGTATGCCTTTGATATTGTTGTAGTTTCTATCGGCGGACATTCTAAACTTGATATTTTATCACCACTGGATTTAAAAATCGAACCGCAAACACAGGCGCTTGTTGCACTGAAAACTCAAGAAATTTTCGCAGATATTTCAGGAGTTTCTATCAAAAAAGTCAAGGTTTCAGGTAAGGATTTTAAACAGTTAAAAAAGGATGATATTATTTTTACTCATAAAGGAATTTCAGGTCCTTTAATATATAAAATTTCATCAATTTATGCAAGAAAAGAAGCTCCGTATAAGTTGACTTTGCAGCTTGTTGAGTCATTTAATTTGCAAGAAGAATTAGACAAAAATCCGCACAAAGAAATCAAAAATTTGGTCGGCAATTTTGTTCCAAAATCTTTTGCAAATTGGGTGTTAAATTCACTAGATATTCCACTAGAGACTCCTTGTTGCAAAATAAACGGCAAAACTCGTGACAAGATTTTAAACAGCTTGACTAATTTTGAAATAAATATAGTCGGAAAAGTTCCTGATAGTGAGGTTGTTACTTGTGGTGGGGTTTCGCTAAAAGAAATCGACTCAAAAACCATGGAGGCTAAACGCTATCCTAATCTTTATTTCTGCGGAGAAGTTTTGGATATTGATGGTTTTTGTGGAGGATTCAACTTGCAAAACTGCTGGTCTACCGCTTATGTCGTTGCACAAGGGGTAAGGCAATGTTACCAAGTTTAGCATGACTAAAATAAATTAACTGTCATTCTGAATTTAGTTCGGAATCTCTTATTGGACACATAGGTCATTGTCATTCTGAACTGACTAGAATATAAGTTGAGCTAGAGCTAGACGTAATATTCTGTTCCTACTCGGAGATTCAGAATCTTTTCCATAATTAAGATAGGGCAAAGGTAATATTTGCTAAATTATTTATTCACCCCCACAACTTGTAATTATTTCCGCGCGTAATATAATTTATATTGTACAAAAGTTAGAGGGATCCACCTCAGGGGTTTGCCGTATGTATAAGGGTTTTTATATATAGTTTAAGCTCTCCCTAAAAAGGATAGAAAGAAGAAAAATGGAAAAGAACAACGAAACTTTGTCTATTCTAAGACACTCAACATCACACATTATGGCACAAGCCGTTCAAAGCCTGTTCCCTTCTGCAAAGTTAGCAATTGGACCTGCTACCGCTGACGGTTTTTACTATGACTTTGATTTGACTGACGGTCATGCCTTCACTCAAGAAGATTTGGCTAAAATCGAAGAAAAAATGAAAGAAATTATCAAACAAAATCTTACATTTGAAAAATACGTCATTCCTGATGTTGACAAGCAAATTGAAGAATTTAAAAAAGAAGGTGAAATCTACAAAGCTGAATTATTGGAAGAACACAGAAACGATAATCCGACTTTATACATCACAAAAGATAAAGACGGAAATGCTTTGTTCAATGACCTTTGTGCAGGTCCTCACCTTCCTAACACATCATATATTAAAGCTAATGCTTTCAAATTGTTAAAAGTTGCAGGTGCATACTGGAGAGGTAACGAAAAGAACAAAATGTTACAAAGAATTTATGCTACTGCGTATTGGAATAAAGAAGATTTACAAGCTTATTTAACATTCTTGGAAGAGGCTGAAAAACGTGACCACAGAAAACTTGGTACAAAGCTTGATTTGTTCTCAACAAGAGAAGAATTAGGCGGAGGGCTTGTTTTGTGGCACCCAAATCTTGCTATTGTAAGAGAAGAAATTGAAAACTATTGGAGAACTGAACACAGAAAACGTGGTTATGTAATCGTAAACACTCCACAAATCGCAAAATCTAAATTGTGGGAAATTTCAGGTCACGCTGACCACTACAGAGAAAATATGTTCTTCATTCAAAAAGATAATGATTCAGATGACCAATTCATTTTGAAACCAATGAACTGTCCGTTCCACATCTTGATTTATCAAGCAAACAGATACTCTTACCGTTCATTACCATTGAGAATGGCTGAGTTGGGTACTGTTTATCGTAAGGAAAAATCAGGTGCTTTGTCAGGTTTGACTCGTGTTCAAGGTTTCACTCAAGATGATGCTCACATTTTCTGTACACCTGAACAACTTGTTGACGAAATCAATGGAATTATTGATTTTGTTGCTGATACATTGGCAATTTTCAAGATGAAATTTGAAGTTGAATTATCAACAAGACCTGAAAATTATATCGGCGAAATAGAAAACTGGAACAGAGCTGAAGCAGGTTTGAAAGAGGCTATGGACAGACGTGGAATGAAATATGACATTAACGAAGGTGATGGCGCATTCTATGGTCCAAAAATCGACTTCAAAATCAAAGATGCTATCGGCAGAACTTGGCAATGTGCTACTATCCAGTTAGACTTCAACTTGCCTGAAAGATTTGATATTAAATATCAAGACAGAGACGGTCAATTGAAGACTCCATTGATGTTGCACAGAGTAATCTTTGGTTCAATGGAAAGATTCCACGGTATCTTGATTGAACATTATGCAGGAGCATTCCCTACATGGCTTGCTCCAGCTCAAGTAAACATTGTTCCTATTTCAAATGAAAAACACATTGATTTTGCGGAAGAAGTTTACAAAAAAATGCGTGATGCAGGTATCAGAGTAAATCTTGATGACCGTTCAGAAAGTATGAACTACAAAATTAGAGAATCTCTTCAAGATAAGAAAATTCCTTATGTTTGTGTAATTGGCGATAAGGAAATTGAGGCTAATTCTGTAGCTGTTCGTGCTAGAGGTATCGGTCAAGTCGGAACATTCAAAGTTGATGAATTTATCGATATTATCAAAGATGAAATCAAAAACAGAGAAAATGACTCTTTTGCAAAAGGGTTGCAAACAAATAAGTAAGGTTTGATGAGAACTGAATATTTTGTACGGAAGGCGGAGAAACAAAGTTTCTCCGCCTTCCGTTTTTATGTGTTGGCATGGCAATGCCGACCTTCATTATACAAATCACAAATAGGTTTATGTCACCCTGAATTTATTTTAGAGATATTTCTAGTAACTTTTAACAAAACTCAACACAGAGCAGGGAAAATATTTAGGGTTTTCCCTGCTCTGTAGCGTTTTTCAAGGTTCTGAAAACAATGTTTGTCAACTGTCTTGCCAAACATTTTCTTGCGTGTCTCGGAGT
>DHMN01000023.1:0-51055 GCA_002405805.1 Cyanobacteria bacterium UBA4641
CGCACTTGCCAAAATCCGCAGTTCAGCATGACTAAAATCAAATGGATAGATTCTGGATAGGATAAAATCTACGTCGCTACGCAACTTGATTTTTAATCCTTTCAGAATGACAATATAAAATAACCTTAAAAGCCTGCCATCTTGCCCTCCTGACATCTTGCCTTCCTGCCCTCTGCTATAACCCAAATTCGGCTTTTCATGCTAAAATACTTGTTATGAATATCACGGCAGGAAAATTCAAGGGGCAAAAAATTATTGCACCGGATGAAAATATCACCCGTCCGACTTTGTCAAAAGTCCGAATGAGTGTGTTCAACACTCTGCAAGCTATGATTGATTTTGAGGGCGGAAGTTTTCTTGATATGTATGCAGGTTCAGGCATAATGGGGCTTGAGGCTCTATCTCGCGGTTTTTCTTCAGTTGTTATGATTGAAAAAAACAAAAAAGTCTACAACATTATCAAATCGAATTTGAAAAAATATGAAAAAGACAACGACATAAAACTTTTTCTCGGTGACAGTTTAAAGGTTTGCGAAAAATTCAACAAAACTTTTGATATCGTATACATTGACCCACCGTATTTTTCAGGGGTATACAAAAACAGTTTGGCATTGGCTAAAAAAATTTGTGACGGAATTGTTATTTTAGAACATGTTGTTGAATTAGATTTGTCAGAATATGAAATTTTGAAACAAAAAAAATATGGCGACAAATTTATAACTTTTATCAACGCCTCTTACTAATAACTAAACTTAACAATAATAGACGAAAATGCGCTTTTGCTCTATAATAAATACTGTCATGCCAATTTATATGGGGAATTTTCAAAATGGAAGAAACAAAAAAGCAAAAAGTGTTGTTAATAAAATTGTCATCTTTAGGAGATGTAATTTTTAATATTCCATTGGCAAATGCACTAAAAGATGCAGGTTATGAGGTGACTTGGCTTGTTTCAGAAAAAGGAATTCAAGTTGTTGAAAATAATCCATGTGTAGATAAAGCGATTTTAGCTCCTGTTGGCAAATGGAAAAAACGCGGATTTTCTTTAGAAAGCTTTAAAGAATATCTTGCAATCCTAAAACAAATTCGTGATGAAAAATTTGATATCGCAATTGATTCTCAAATGATGTTGAAAAGCCTTTACTGGATGTTATTTTGTGGTGCAAAACGCAGAATTATTTCTAAAGAGGCTCGCGAAATGGCAATTTTAGGCGGTAATGAATGGATTGACGATATTTCTTATGCACCTGATTCTCCAATCGTACTTAATTATTTGAGATATGCAAATTATCTTGGTATAAAACCTGAATCTATCAAGGTTTCACTACCTGCAAGAAGTGAAGAACAAATCGCAAAGGTTGATGAACTTTTGTCAGGTTTAGATAAATCAAAACCGCTTGTAGTTATTGCACCTGCAACAACTTGGATAAACAAACACTGGAATCGCGACAATTGGAAAATCGTTGTTGATAATTTGGCAAGTTCTTGCGACCTTGTATTCACAGGCGGACCAAATGATAATGAGCTGATTGAATATATCAGCGGCGGAAAATTTTTAAATTTGGCAGGGAAAACAGATATTATGGAACTGATGGAAGTTTTTTCAAGAGCAAACCTTGTTATGGCACCTGATAGTGGTAGCGCACATTTGGCTTGGGCTACAGGAAAACCTGCCGTTGTAACTATTTTTACCTGCACACCAAAAGATGTTTTAGCTCCGTTTGGCGCAAGTGACAAATATGTGGCAATGGGCGGTTGCGGTTTGCCATGCCAGCCATGTTTCAAACGCAAATGTAAACTTCACAAAAACCCTAACGCATGTACAAATTTCCCTAATCCGAAAGATGTGGTTGATGTTGTTACTCACTTGATATTTTCTTAAAAAAGTATTATAATTATATATCATATTCATATATTGCAAAAAAGGGTATCCATGGGTTTATTTGATAAATTTAAGGAAGTTACAAAAAAAGTTTCTGAAGTCGAAAATAACATTTACCATGAAAAGCGCGGTTATTTAGAGATTTACGAAAGAAATATTGAGTTAGAGCGCGAAATCGCCGAACGTACGGAAGAATTGAACGACGCTAATAAACGTATGTTCACCTTGCAGCACATTTGGGATATGATGAACTCTTCAACTCCGCTGGAAAATGTATTGGAAGCCATTGTAAACAGTACCCAAGGCGAACTTGGTTATATGCATTGTGCGATTATCAGCAAAAACGAAGATGAAGACGGTGAATATTTGCATGTTATGGCTCAATCAAATGACAGTTTGATTGACAGATTGAATAACATTATCGGCTCTCCGGGGATTCAAACTCGACGTTTACATTATTCTCCTGAAAGCGTTTTTGCTGACACAATGAAACAGCGCACAATTATTCAAACCAAAGCAATTGATTTGTCTTTGAAGTCAGTTTTGCCTGATTTGCCACCGGAAACTGTTCAAAAAATTATCACAAATCAACCGATAAAATCTGTTATCGTAGTGCCATTAATTGCTCAGAAAAAAGAATTTGGCTGGTTCTGCGTATTTTCATCTCGAGAAGAACTTGCAGGAGCAGAAATGGACTTTTTGGGCTTATTTGCAAAACAAATTGAAATGGCAATCACCATTGCCGATTTGTTCCAAGCGGTGCGCGAACAGGCTGTAACAGATGCTCTGACAGGTTTATATAACAGAAGATATTTTGAAGAAGCTTTAGAAAAAGAAGTTCAGCGTGCAAAACGTCAAAATCAACCATTCTCAATTATCGGAATTGATTTAGACTTTTTGAAAAAAATCAACGATACTTACGGTCACAATTTTGGTGACTTGGCGATTAAAACAATTGCAGATGTACTGAAATCAAATGCTCGTTCTGTCGATATTCCTGCTCGTATGGGCGGTGAAGAATTTAACGTCTTACTTCCGGGGATTACTTCAGAAGGTGCAATGATTGCAGCAGAAAGAATCCGTAAATCTATCGAAAGTGCCGAAATTGACACTATCGGACATATTACAGGCAGTTTAGGTGTTGCAACTTATTTAGAACAAAGTGACAATGTCGAAGAGTTGTTAGAATTGACAGACCAAGCAATGTACACGTCAAAACGCAACGGCAGAAACCGAGTTACACTGGCAAAACCTGTATCTGAAACTTATTGGCAAGAGATTGCAGTCAATACATTCCTTGATATTTTGTCAAAAAATCGTATTCCAAAAGCAAGAAGTTTGTCAAAAGAATTGTGCCTCAAACTCAAAGCTCCTGCTAACAAAGATGAAGTTTCAAAAGAAGCTTTGTATACCGTTGCAGATATGTTGACAAAATTGTACAACCCAATGCATACCCCTGGGGTAATTAAAAACAAAGTTCTGATGGCAGTGAGCCTTGCAAAACGTTTTGATATTCCCAAGGAAGATATTGACAACTTGAGAGTCGCAGTTTTGCTCTACGATATTGGCAACTTGATGCTCCCAGACGATATTTTGCAAAAAGCAACTCCATTGACTGATGAAGAACGCGAAAAAATCAAACATCATCCTGTCATTGCAGCAAGAGATATTTTGAAACCGATTTCATATATTCAAGATGTTTTGCCTATAATTGAACACCACCACGAAAACTGGGATGGTTCAGGTTATCCGAACAAAATGTCAAAAAATGAAATTCCGTTGACATCACAAATTATTCTTATTATTGATGAATATTTTGCCCTAATTGAACAAAGACCATACCGCGCTAAGCTTTCAAGCAAAGATGCTTTAGAAATTATAAAAGCTGATGCAGGCAAAAAATGGAATGAAAATTTGGTAAAAGAATTTATTTCACTGATTGAGCATGATATAGTTTAGATATTATGAGGGAAAAAGATTTCATATCCATAATAAAAGAAACGCTCAATTCAAAATATATCGGTGACGATTGCGCGTACTTGGATGATTTGGGTATTGTGGTAACTCAAGACAGCTTGGTCGAAGGGGTACATTTTTTGTCAGACAAAATTACACCGTTTCAACTTGGCTACAAGTCTGTTATGGTGAATGTTTCAGATGTTGTGGCAAGCGGCGCTGAGCCTAAATACTTGACAGTTGCACTTTCTCTTCCTTCTGATATTGATGAAAACTTTGTCAAAGAGTTTTATCAAGGGTGCAAATGCGCATGTGGTGAAGATATCAAGATTGTTGGCGGAGATATCACAGGTGCTGACAAAATCTTTGTTTCAGTTTGCGCAATCGGTTCAACTTTAGAACGAAAAATTTCATCAAGAAAAAATGCGAAAGTAGGTTATAAAGTTATCGTTGCAGGAAATCACGGTTCTTCCGCAATCGGTTTACAGTTGCTTTTAAATGGGAAAAATACTCCTGAAAAGTTAATCAAAGCGCACCTTGAACCTTGCGCTCAAATTGAATTCGGACAATATATCGGCAAAAATATAAAACAAGATTACGGAATGATGGACACCTCAGATGGGCTTATGGATGCACTTTCAACTATCGCAAATGAAAGTGGAGTTTTACTGGATATCGATTTTGACAAAATTCCTCATGACAAAGAAATTGAAAACTTTAACAATTGGCAAAACTTTGTTCTCTATGGGGGCGAAGATTATGGGATTGTCGCTGTTGTGCCAAATGATTTTGAATGTCCGTACGGCAAGGTTATAGGGCAAGCAAAAGAAGGTTTAGGGGTTGATTTGCATTACCAAAATCAACTTATACGTTTGACAAAAAAAGATGTTGAAAACAAAGTATTTTCACATTTTAAGGAGAATTTATGAAATACAGCGCAATAATCACAGCAGGCGGAACCTCATCAAGATTTGGAAACACTAACAAATTGTTAGAAAAAATTTATGGTAAAGAAATTATTAAATACACGATTGACGCCTTTGTAAAGGCAAATACGGATGAAATTATTATTTGCGCAAACAAGTCAATTATTTCCCTGTTGGGAGAATTTTTTACGGATTATCAGAACGTAAAAATAATCCAAGGCGGTAATTCACGCCAAGAATCTGTTTATAACGGCTTGCAGGTTGTAACAGGGGATTTTGTGCTGATACATGATGGCGCGCGCCCAATGATTACACCTGAAATTATCAAAAACGTTATGAACGAAGTTGTGACAAAAAAAGCAATTTCTGTTATGACAAAAACTGTCGACACAATAAAAGAAGTTGATGAAAACGGCAAAATAATCAGAACAATTGACCGCTCAAAACTCTACAACACACAGACTCCGCAAGCATTTGAAACATCACTGATTAAAGATGCGCATGACAAACTCAAAGGACAGACCTACACCGACGATGCCGGCATGGTCGAGGCAGTGGGGATTGATGTGTATGTAGTTAATGGGGATTACAAAAATATAAAAGTCACCACCAAATCCGATTTAGCCTTGGCGGAAGTGTATTTGAAAGAAAATTTGTAAAGCAGATGGATTTGTCGTATTAGAAGCTCAGAAGATTGCCTGCCCTCTCGCCATCCTGCCTTCCTGCTCCCTCCCCATTCTCTTGTTACGAAAACTCGCTTATGCTACAATTGGGCTATGAAAGAATTTGATTTTTATGTAGTTCCGACGCCTATCGGAAATTTGGGCGATATCACTTTACGAGCAATTGAAGTTCTAAAATCTGTTGATTTAATTGCGTGTGAGGACAGTCGTGTAACTCAAAAATTGCTCAACCATTTTGATATAAAAACAAAGTGCGTTTCATACCACAA
Source organism: Cyanobacteria bacterium UBA4641 (assembly GCA_002405805.1). Classification (GTDB taxonomy): domain Bacteria; phylum Cyanobacteriota; class Vampirovibrionia; order Gastranaerophilales; family Gastranaerophilaceae; genus Zag111. Next base: position 5,717 of record DHMN01000023.1, read on the forward strand.
GTACAACGAAAAAGAGCGCATTAACCAAATTCTTGATATTTTAAAAAGCGGTAAAAAAATGGCATTGGTTTCTGATGCCGGAACTCCGTTGATTTGCGACCCCGGGTCTGTAATTGTAAAAGAACTTAGAAAAAACGGTTTTAGTTTGACATCACTTGCCGGTGCTAATGCGGTTATCACGTTTTTGTCTCAAGTTTCGCGAGAAGATGAAACCTTCACGTTTATTGGATTTTTGCCAAAAAGCAAAACACAGATTGAAGAAATTGCAACAAAATATAAGTATGACGATTTCGTATTCTATGATTCACCAAACAGAATTATTCAATCTTTAGAAATTATCAAAACTGTTCGACCTGACACGAAAGTCGCATTCGGCAGAGAATTAACCAAAGTGTTTGAGGAAGTCGTTGTTGATGAAATTTCCGCTGTGATTGAACATTTGAAAAATAATGTATCAAAAGGTGAATTTGTTTGTTTGATATTTAGGGATAAAAACAAAAGCGAAACTTCTGAAATTGAAGACAAGATAAAAACATTGCAAGATAAAGGTTTTGGGGCAAAAGACATCTCAATAATTCTATCTGAATTGTACGGAATGAATAAAAATAAAGTTTACAAAATTGCTGTTGGTAAACAGATGTAAAAATTTTGTACTTTTTAAATAATTTATGCTACAATTTTGTTGGAGAATAGTGAGAGTTTGTAAGGGAATATATTCTTGAAATTAAATAAGATTACCAGACATTTAATGTTAGCTTTAATCTTAGCGATGACTGCGCAAACGCATAGTTTAGCTGTTGATGACGTATGGGGCGGAATGGGGCTTTCTGACGAGGCTGTCCAATACAATAACAATTATGCTAACACTGTTTTTGACAAATACACAAACTATTCCGATTCAGAAAAGAAAACTCCTGATTACACTACAGGTCAATATCCGACAAACTTATCTTCTCCAAGCACAACTTCATCAGCGCCTGCTGATAAAGAAAAAAGAACTATTAAAAAAATCGAATTCTATGGTCTAAACTCTATTACTCCGCAAGAATTGCTGGATAAAATGCAAATGAAAGAGGGCGGGGAATATACCAGAGAAACTCTGCAATCCGATTTGAAAACGATTTACGAAACAGGCTATTTCACAGAGAAAATGAAAGCTATCCCATCTAAAAATGATGATGGGACAGTTACAGTAAAAATCGTTGTGGAAGAAAATGTTCCGGTGAAAGATTTTACTGTTGAAGGAAACACAGTAGTTCCGATTGAAGATATTTTAGCAACCCTTAATGATATGAAGGGGAAACCGCAAAATATCGCAAAATTGAACGCTGCAATCTCTCAAATTCAAGAACTTTACACCTCAAAAGGCTATATCTTGGCTAGAGTTGATTCGGTTGATGATGACCCTGATGGTACAATCAATATCAGCATCAAAGAAGGTATTATCGACAAAATTATGATTGAAGGTAACGAAAAGACCAAAGATTATATTGTTGCGCGTAATATCTTGACTGAACCTGGGATGATTTATAACGAAAATCTTATTAAAGAGGATTTGGTAAGATTATATGCAACTCAGGCTTTTAAAGACGTAACAAGAGAGATTGAACCTAGTGAAGAAGTTCCTGATGCTTACGATATTACAATAAAAATCCAAGAACAAAGAACCGCAAGTATTTCTGTCGGTGGTGGTCTTGATACAGTTACAGGTTTATTCGGTTCAATGGGTATTGCAGAAAACAACTTCCGCGGCAGATGCGAAAGACTTTCTTTGACAGGTTTGGTTGGTACTGGTGTAATCCTTAACGATTCATCCGTAAAAGACCACATGAATATTCAAGCAGAATTGAGCTATTTCAAACCATATTTCTATAATGCCGATACATCTTTAAATACAAGATTGTTCTTCAGAGATTTCGGTTCTTACCAAATTCCGTTGGCAATTGAAAGAAGATATGGCGGTGAAATGACTGTTGCGCACAGACTTAAAAAGAACAGACACGCAACTTCATCATTCAGTTTAGGTGTTGAAAATATTGATGTTCGTGAAGGTGATTTCAACGGAATTTCAGGTTTGTATAACAAATATAATATTCCGATTGCTCGTCGTGCAGAACAGTTAGAAGGCGGACTATTTATGTCATTGAGCCCTGCGTTGATTTACGATACCAGAGATTCTGCTACAGTAACAAGACATGGTACAATGGCAAGTTTGAGATTTGATGAAAATATCGGACTTAACGGTTTTGACAAAACAAACGGTAAACTTACCGGTATGATTAAGCAATATGTTCCTGTTGGTAAAAAATCATCTTTGACATTCACTGCTAAAGGTGGTGGCGCACTTCACGGAGATATTCCTGAAGTTATGGCATATCGTTTAGGTGGTCCTTATACTGTCAGAGGTTTCAAAATGAGTGGTGTTGGTACAGGTAACGCCTTCATTATGGGTTCTGCCGAATTTGCAACACCAATTCCGTTTATGGACAGAACAAGAATCGCTTTCTTGAACAATATCAGATTTACAGTTTGGGCTGATGCAGGTAAAGTATTTGACGGAACGATTTCCAACAAATTGTATGACAGACCTGAATATGCGGTATCTGCAGGTATCGGTTTGAAAGTATTTATTCCAGGAATGGGACCGTTGTCAATCGATTATGGTATTCCACTTACAAATCCCGGACATAGCGGTTCTAAAAACGGATACTTTACATTTGGTGTAGGTGACTTATTATATTAATATTCAAATATAGGAGGAATTATGAAAAACTTGAAATTAATGGCTTTAATATTAGCTGCAGGTTTGGCTGTTTCTATCGGAACTAAAGCTAATGCTGAAGTTGGTTATTTGAACTATCAAAAAGTTTTGGATAACTATCCTGCTGCTCAACAAGCAGTTAAGGAAATTGATGCTAAAAGTTTGGAATTACAACAATATATGGTTGATAAAGAAAAACAATACAAAGCATTAGACACTCCATTGAAAAAACAAAACTTTGAAACTCAAACTGCAACTGAATTTAATGCAAAACAAGATGCTTTGTACAAATTGAGAAACAGCAGAGAAACTCAAATCATGAACCAAGTTCAAGATGCTGCAAAAGCTGTAATGGTTTCTCAAAAATTGGATGCAATTCTATCTGACCAAGTTATCTTCGTTGGCGGAGTTGATGTTACAGATTTGATTATCCAAAAATTAAAAGGACAATAGATAGTAAAAAGTTCTAAGTTATCAGACACGAAGGCACTAAGAAGAATAGTTTACAATTTTCTTAGTGCCCTAGTTACTTAAAAAGGATGGTATATATGAAATATTCAGAAGACGGTTCACAGTACCATATAGGTTTAAATAAGGGTGATGTCGGCAAATATGTAATTCTTCCGGGAGACCCTAAAAGATGTAAAAAAATTGCTCAATACTTTGATGACCCAAAATTAGTAGCGGACAACAGAGAATATGTTACATATACAGGCTACTTGAACGGTGAAAAAGTCAGTGTAACATCAACGGGTATCGGCGGTCCTTCTGCAGCTATTGCGATGGAAGAACTTGTTAATGTTGGTGCCGAAGTATTTATCCGCGTGGGAACTTGCGGTGGTATGCAATTAGATGTCAAGGGTGGCGATTTGGTTATTGCAACAGGTGCAATTCGTATGGAAGGTACTAGCAAAGAGTATGCTCCAATTGAATTTCCTGCCGTTGCTAATTTGGATGTTGTTAATGCATTGGTTAAAGCATCTGAAAATCTTGGTTATACACACCATACAGGCGTTGTTCAGTGTAAAGACTCTTTCTATGGTCAACACAGTCCTGAAATTAAACCTGTCAGCTATGAATTGATGAACAAATGGGAGGCGTGGAAACGCTTAGGCTGTTTGGCATCAGAAATGGAATCTGCTGCATTATTTGTTGTAGCAAGCTATTTGGGCGTAAAAGTTGGTTCAGTATTTTTGACTGTAGCCAATCAGGAAAGAGAAAAGCAAAACTTAGAAAACCCTGTTGTACACGATACTGAAAAAGCGATTAAAACTGCAATTGAGGCAATTAAAATATTAAAAGGATAAGATTATGTTTAGAAAAAACAGAATGGAATATGTTATCAAATCATGTTCTGCGGAAGATGCTCAAGATTTACAAAATCTTTTAAATGAAATGTCTATGAACGGTTGGGAACTCTACAGCATGCACGATGTTGGGGATGAAGAAACAGGTTCTCAATTGAACTGCATTTTTATGCGTGAAGCAAAATCCGAAAGTAATTCTGAAAGCGACATAATCAATATTTCTGATTTTAAAAGCCAAATGGAAAAAATGCTTTCTCCAAAATTGACCGAATATGAACAATGTTTGGAAATTCAATCAAAAATCAGAAACCAAAAAGAAAAAATCAGCAAAATTAAAGCTGAAATCGAAGGTGAAGCACCTGCGTCTGTTTCTCGTAAAAAACTTAACGACAAAATTTCTGCAAGTTTAAAAGAAATGGAAGATTTGAAAGCCCAATTAAACAAAGCAACTTCACCTGATTTAATGTACTCAAAACTTCATGAAGAAAAGTTGACAATATATTTGAGTGAAGAGCTTTTGGGCTTTGTAGATTCAGACAGAAATAATGCGGAAGAAGAAGAATTGATTGCCGAAACAGTTAAATCTCGTTTGAGACTGACCGAAGAAAAAGGCTACGTAATTCCAAAAGTTGTATTCAAAGACGATGAAAACCTTAACCCTTGCGAATTTAGTATCAGAATCCGCGGAATGGAAGTTTTCAAAGCCGAAGTGTGTCCAAAATATTTGATGTTTTATGCTGATGATGTTCACACTGACCACAAGATTAAAAACTCTGTTTCAGGTGTTGACGCCATAACTGAGCGAAAAGTTATTTGGATTGAAAAAGACAAAACAAAAGATTTTTGGCAAAAAGGACTTACTCCATCTGAATATATTGCAAAGGCTTTAGAATATGTTGCGGTTAAGTATGTTGACGATTTATTAGACTATGATGATATCGACAAATACTTGGAAGTTGTTGAAAAAGAAAACGAATTTTTGATAGAAAATATCGTTCCTGATTTGCTTACTTATTCTGATATCAAGTACCTTTTGACAAGTTTGATTAAAGAAAAAGTTTCAATTAAAAATATCACATATATTTTTGAAAAGATTAATGATTTTGCAGAAGAAGGCAGCAAAGCCGATATCTTGAACAAAGTCAGATTATCTTTAGCAAGACAAATTTGCAGAAACTATACAAACGAAGACGGCGAAACTATCAGCGCATTTGAACTTTCTGAAAAGACTTATTCAGAAATCGTTTTAGGCTGTGATGAAAGTGAAGACAGTTTGATAAAAATCGATGGAACTTTGGCTGAAAAATTGGCAACAAAGATTATCAAAAAAGCTAAAAAACTTGGTATTCATTCACCAAAATTGATTGTTCCAATGGATTACAGACAGATTTTCTATACTTTGTTGTCTTTGTATATCAATGATATTACGGTTTTGGCACAAGAAGAAATCGGTTGCTTGTACAAAATTGATAGCCTTGGAGAGATATAATTAAGAGGGCAAGAGGTCAGGCTTTTTAATGTCATGACCTTTTTTTATATTGTCATTCTGAATAGGATAAAATCTACGTCGCTACGCTCCTTGATAATCCTTTCAGAATGACATAGACCTTTGCGTTTGTCTCTCCGGATGGGAGAGACCGAAATTGTATTTGAGAGGAACTCGAAAAACTACAATTTCGAGTGAGGGTTTTGACAATGTAATTATTGTTCAAATGTGCTGAAAAACCCTCACCCTGCCCTCAGCCATACGGCACACAGTCTCACTCAACTCGCGTTGCTCGTTGGTTCGGCTAGTGTCCCTCGGAGAGGGTATAAGCATATATTTTCAAGTCTTTGCCCCATCATCTCATGCAACACACAACAAAAAAGAGGGGAAACACCCCTCTTTCACTTCTTTTCCTTTTGCAAAATATTACAAAAGTTCTTTCAAATAATTAGGCAAAGCAAAGCGTGCATTGTGATATTCTTTATTGTAAATTTTGCAAGTTGGAATAATTTCTGCTGCACGTTCTTCGTTGTAATATTCAAGCGGTTTTACATCAACTGAACAAAATGCCCAAGCCCAATATCCACCAGGGTAAGTTGGGATATTTGAGGTATATGTTGCAACGGTTGGGAACACTTTTTTCAATTGAGTATACATTTTTTGTACAGATTCTTTTTGCGCAAAAGGTGATTCAGATTGAGCAACCATAATGCCGCCTTTTTTAAGAGAATTTTTAACATTGGTGTAAAATTCATCTGTAAATAAGCCTTCCCCCGGACCCATCGGGTCAGTTGAGTCAATCAAGATAATATCAAATTCATCTTTTTTATCTTTGATATATTCAATTGCGTCCTGAACAAGAATTTCAACTTTTGGATTATCAAGTTCGCAAGCAATTGTCGGAAGATATTTTTTGCAAGCCTCGATAACCATACCATCGATTTCACATAATACAGCACGTTCCACGGTTTTATGTTTCAAAACTTCACGGATAGTACCGCCGTCACCGCCGCCGATTACCAAAACTGATTTAGGACAAGGGTGTTGCATCATTGGAATATGAGCAATCATTTCGTGGTAATGGTATTCATCACCTTCTGTTGTCATCATTAAATCATCAAGAGTCAAAACTCTGCCAAGTTGAGAATCTGATTCAAAAATTTCAACTTTTTGAAACTCTGAATTATCAGAGAACAAAACTTTTCCGGCTTTTATTGCAATACCGTAACCCCCAGGGGTAATTTCGTGGTAGTAACCATTTTCGATACCATTTTTCATTTTTTATTTAATCCTTTCATTTTGTCAATACAAATTGAGTAACATCATCTCAATGTTACTCAATTTTAGCATATCAAAAATAGTTTTCAAATTATGCGAAATAATTCTCGGTATCTGTTTTTTTGCCGTTTTCTACAGGATTATCCACAAATTCCGGCGTGTTTTGAGTCAGTGGAGGTTCTGCTATTTTGTTTATTTCATCCGTCAAGTTAGAAATAATTTGATGGGAATTTTTCTGTAATTCTTCTCTGGTCAGTTCTCTATCTTGTTTAATAGTATCCATATCATTGAAACTCTTATCTATCAATTGCTCAATTTGAGCTTTGTTTTTATCAGTAATTTCTATACCGCTATCTTTGAGTTGGGCAAGTATCATTGACTTATATTCTGTTGTATCAAGAGTTTTGCTGTTGTTTTTATCGCTTTTCATCATTATATCTATGTCACTTGGTTTATTTGCCATTGCTGTTGCTTTTTCCATCAGGACACCTTCTTTGTTGCGAACCTCTAAACTGCCATCTTTTGCATAAGTAACATCATAATTATCACCTAATTGCTGTTGGATAGCTTGACGTTTAGCTTTCATTTCAGGAGTAATTTTTGCAGCGGTAATATCCACATTATCTAAATAAACATCAGAAATGCTTGATTTGAAGTTTGGAATTGAAACAGTATCATTTGGGAAGAAACCTTTTTTACCACTGGCTTTTCCGCCAAATGTTCTTACGTTATCTTTGTTCATTTCCATAAATTGTTCTTTTGCATCATTTATTTGGTCAGAAGTCAGATTAGCAAAACCTTGTTCTTTTAAAGCATTTGTGACAATTTGAGTTATGCTGTCACCTTTTTGAACAGTGTATGTTTGCGTTGCATCATATTCGCCCAAGGAAATATTTTTGCCCTCGGAATTTTCATAATGCGTAACAGGGCTTTTGCTCCCACTTGAATATATAGAAACTTTTTTGTTACCTTTGCTGTCGTATTCATAAGTTGTCGTTGTTTCTGTTGGCAATCCTTTATTTTCAGTTTTAGAAGACGGACGATTATTTTTCATATCATCTTCTGAATTATATTTTGTTTCAATGGTATTTGTTTTACCATTTTCGGAACTTCTGCCAGATACAATAATACTGCTTGGCGTTTGCGCACCATCTGCATATTCTCTTGCAATGGTGTTGCCGTTAGAATATTCGTATTTTGTAAGAATTTCCTTATTGTCACGCAGTTCCATTGAGGAGACAGTTTGTCCATCTGCATTTTTAGTTATGCTTTTGTTTCCATCAGGGGTAAATGTCGTCGTCAAACCGTTTTTTATGACAGCGGTTTTTCTACCTTTTGCATCATAAGATACTATTGTGCCATCTTTATCAATATTATCTTTAGAACCGTCTTTGTGCAGAATTGTTTGCGTTCCATCATCTGCAACAGTTGTTGATGAACCATCATCATGTTTTGTTGTAGTGTATGAATAATCATATTTTGAATCTACATTACTACGATAAATAGTTGTAGATTTATTTCCATTAGTTTCGACATATTCTTTACCTTTGCCAACAGACTGTTGGTCGGCAAGAGCTGATAGGGCACTGAAAGTATCTTTGCCAAAAGTTTTATTCATCTCTCGGTTAGAAATTTTATCATTACCGGCAGCTTTATTCATCCATAACTGCATTTGTTTGGCTTCATCTTGGTCGATGACACCATTTTTATCATGGTCAAAGTGTTCAAATATAGCTTTGTTCTTGTCAGTTTGTCTTAAACCAACAAGACTATTAAGGTCAATTGTTTTCTTTTGACCTTTTAGTTTTAAAATATTCTGATTCTGCGGTTGATTACCGCCAATGCCATCTACCATGTGGAACTCCATTTCTTGTTTTAGTTATCGGCTCCTTATGGTAGATTCTTTAAAGTTTTAGGTTTTTCATTTAACAAATCGTAATAATTACTTATTACCCAAAATGTGGATATGAAGGTGAAAAACTTCTTGCCCAGCCTCTTTTCCTGTATTAATTTGTGTTTTATAAGATTTCAAACCTATTTTTTTAGTCACATCTTTGACTGTTTGCAAAAGTTCAGCCATCAAATCTTTGTCCTCAAGTTCATTCAATGAGGCAATATGTTTTTTCGGACAAACCAACATGTGAATCGGAGCTTTTGGGTTTATATCGTTGAATACAACTGTGTTTTCAGTTTCGTATACAAATTCGGTTCCAAAGTCACCATTAATTATTTTGCAAAAAATACAATCTTCTGTCATAAGTTTTTCTCCTTTTTAAGGTTATGGAAAATTATCTATCTGATTTTCTTAGCCAAAGACAAACCCGCAGGTAGTGGTAATACTACATTCTCGTAGTTTGGATTGGCATTGATATCATCTAAAAATGTTTGAACTTTTGCAGCGTGAGAAATCACATTGTCACAAGCAATATATCCGCCAACTTTCAAATGCGGTTCTATCAAGTGGAAAAATTTGATATACTGGGCTTTATTTGCATCAACAAAAGCAAAATCAATTTCAAAATCTTCAGGTAAGTATTCCAAAATTGTTGCTGCATCACCTTTTTTAGTCTCAATAATATCTGCAACACCGCATTTTTCAAAATTTTCTTTTGCAATATCAAGTCTCTTGTCGTAAAACTCAATTGTTGTAAGTTTTCCGCCTGTTTTCTTCAAAGCTTTACCTATCCAAATCCCTGAATATCCATTAGATGTTCCAACTTCAACAACGCTTTTTGATTTTGAATCAACAATCAAATTATACAAAAATTCTGCTGTTGTGCGCGAAATATTCCAAAATTGTTTTTGAGTTTTTTCAAGTTCTTTTAAAACTTCTTGTGTTGTTTCGTCAAATTTTTCTATCATTATTTTATCGTCTTTACTCTGTTTGTAATAACTATTGCCCTAACAGGAACATCAAGCGGACTGGTTTTTACAATCTCTTTGATATCTGTATCAACTACAGAATACAAGCCTGAAAGTGCATTTGTAATCATAATCAAATTATCGCTGATTGGTGTAATATTTGTTGCAAAAGCATTTGTATTCAAATACAACTTGTCAGTGATAACATCATCCTTTGTATTCAAAACTTCTACAATATTATCTTGTGCCCCAAGGATAAATAATTCATCTTTGCGCGCATACATATCGACAGGTTTTTCGCATACTTCAAGTTCGGATAAAAATCCTAAAGTTTCATAATCAACAATGGCAAGTCTGCTTTTAGTTCTGCTGATAATATAAATTTTGCCGTTTGCATAAGCGATTTTTGAAACATTTGGAAAACTTCCGATATTTTTCAACAAATAATTGTTATCCAATTCAATTGCCCAAATATCATTGGTATTTCTATCAACATAGAACATTTTTGTTCCATCTTCTGATAGGGTAAATTTTTCGCACATACCGTTTATTTTTAATTGTTTTTTCAAAGTCATTGTTTCAAGGCTGAATATGTATATGCTTGAATTTGAACCTGATGTGATATATGCAATTTTGTTAGGTGCATCTATGATAATTTGCTCAGGGCAAACATCAAAATTTACCTGTTTGATAACTTTTTCATCCATCAAAGAAATAATATTCATTGTTTTGTTATCAAAATAAGTCACAAGCAAAAACTCATTGTTATATGCTTTGATATCGTTGATAACATGCTCTTGCGCCAATGAATATTCAGGAGTTTTGGTATTTGAATGGATTACCTGAATATTTTTATTCGCACCTGTTGAAATGTAGAAAGTCTTGCCATTCAACGGCTCAACAGGAGTGGTGAATTTTTTACCTTTGTTTCTTGTATTATTGATTCTAAGCCCTGTATCTTGCGCTACAGAAACATCCACATCGCCGATAATACCTTTTAAAGATTCAGGAATAACCAAACCTTTTGGAAGTAAAATATCTTGTGGCAACAAGCCTGATTGAAGTTCTTGCGGTGGGTCAATCATATTGATTACTGTTTTTTTGCCGTTTGTGTTAATAACTTTCAATAATGCAAAATTGTTATTTAAGATAATCATATCAGGCTTTTGTTTCATTGTCATATTTTTAGGATAGCTTGATTTGATTGTCAAATTTGCGATATCGTCTGTTTTTGCAGGGAATATAGGTAAATACATGGTTTTGTCAGGCAAAATGATTGCACCATCAAAACGGAAGTTTGTTTGCGGAAAATCCTTGCTGACAAAATCTTGCACTTGTTTTGGAACTTCTGCACCAAATGCGGTTGTACAAGTTAATATAAATAAACTTAGTGCTGCGAAAAGTTTGCGCATATTATTTGAATACTCCCTTAACTTTTGACATTATTGATTTTTGAGGCTTTTTACCACCGTTAATTTCATACAATCTTTGATATAAGCGTTTTTCTTCTTCGCTCAATCTTGTAGGAATTTTGATTTTTACAATCACGATATGGTCACCACGTTGAGATGGTTTTGTGATAATCGGAACGCCTGCACCTTTGATTTTTACAATGTTTTCGTGTTGGATTCCTGCAGGTATTTGAACTTCTTTCTCTCCATCAAGAGTTTTTATTGTAACCAAGTCGCCCATAACAGCTTGAGCCGGAGAAATTTCAAGTTCGGTAAAGATATTGATACCATCACGTTTGAAATAATTTGACGGTTCAACATGGATAACAACGAACAAATCACCGTTTGGTCCACCGTTTACTCCACAATCACCTTCGCCTGAAACACGGATTTTTGACATATTGTCAACCCCTGCAGGGATTTTTATTTCAATGCGTTTTTCCTTATTTACCATACCGTTGCCGTGACAAGTTTTGCAAGGTTTGTCGATAACTTGACCTGAACCTTTACAATGTGGGCAGGTTGTAATTTGTGCAAAGTTTCCAAGAGGAGTTCTCGTAACTGTTTTTACCTGACCTGTACCGCCACATTGCGGACAAGTTTTCTTTTCTGAACCCTTTTCGGCACCTGTACCGCTACAATCAGGACATACTTCCAAGTGGTCAAATTTGATTTCTTTATTGATGCCAAATGCAGCATCTTCAAATTTCAATTTAACATCGTACCTTAAATCGTCACCGCGTTGTGGAGCATTTGGGTCAGGTCTTCCGCCAAAACCAAATCCGCCAAAGCCACCGAAGAAACTTTCAAATACGTCATTCAAATCACCAAATCCGCCTGCAAATGGTCCGTTTGTATCAAATCCTGCATTTTTTAAACCGTCTTCACCGTATTGGTCATAAGTTGCACGTTTGTTTTCATCCGAAAGTGTTTCGTAAGCCTTTCCGAGTTCTTTGAATTTTTCTTCTGCATCAGGTGCTTTATTTACATCTGGGTGTAACTGCCTAGCTTTCCTGCGGAAAGCCACTTTTATCTCTTCTTTGGTAGCCTCTTTTGAGACCCCAAGTATTTCGTAGTAATCTGCCATATCCTCTTTTTCTATATCCTTCTACTCTTTTGATTTGTGCTATTCGGCAGTCGCAACATTAACAAGCGTTGGTCTCAAAACTTTGTCACCGATTTTGTAGCCTTTTTGCAATTCAGTGATTACAGTGTGTTCAGGATGTTCACTTGTTGGGGTTTGCATTACAGCCTCATGGAAGTTAGGGTCAAATTCTTCTCCGATTGCTTTAATTTCCTCTAAGCCTAATTTTGTAAGAGCCTCGCAAACTTGCTTGTGAACGAGGTTAAAGCTTTCTTTTACCTTTTCGCAGTCGTCAACATTTTCCAATGCTTTTCTACCGCGTTCAAAATTATCAAGAACACCTAATAAATTTTTCAACGCGTTTTCTGTACCATATTTAATAAGACTTTCGCGTTCTTGTTCTTGACGTTTTCTATAATTATCAAAATCAGCAGCAAGACGAATGTATTGCTGATTTAATTTGTCATATTTTTCTTGAAGTTCGCTGTTATCTTGCTTTGTTTCCTCTGAAGTTTCTTCAGTTTTTGTTTCTTCTTGTTCAGTTTTTACTTCTTCTGTTTGTTTATTTTCTTCGTCTTTAACGATATCGTCGTTACTAAACGGATTTGAATTTTTATTTGTCATAAATATTCCCCTTCACAACATTATATACATATATTATAAGGTATCAATGCAATTTAACAAGGGAAATTTATTATTTTTTAATAATTGAGAATGAAGATAAAAGTTCAAAGTTGTGTAAAATTTGTCGGCTTAGTTAAAGCTGACCTACAGACTTACGTATAGAGTGATTATTTTATTTGTAAAACATCGCTCCTCATAATGACATGACCTATTTTTTAAGCCTGCCCTCTTGCCCTCCCGACCTCCCACCCTCTTGTTATTTCATCTTTATAGTTTAGCATTTGGATATTTCCGTTTTTGTAGTAACATATACCATGTAAACACGGTTACAAAAGGAAAGGATTATTAAATGACAAAACTTTCACCATTACAAATTGAAAGATTAAAGTATCAACCAAAACTTCCTTCAAGTTTGCAAAACGGCGTAAACTCTTTGGAAGTTGTTGAAGGTTCTGCAACAGAATCTGTTAGAGACCAAGAACAAATCAAAACATTATTTGCTAATACTTATGGCAAACCAACCGTTACTTTCAAAGCTGCATCTTCTTCAAAAGAATCAGAAGTTAGAAATGTTGGTGTTATCCTATCAGGTGGTCAAGCTCCCGGTGGACACAACGTTATTGCAGGTTTGTACGATGCATTGAAAAATGCAAATTCAGCTAACAAATTGTACGGTTTCTTAGGTGGACCTTCAGGTATCATCGATGGAAAATATGTTGAGTTTGATGATGAATTTATCAATGCTTACAGAAATACAGGTGGTTTCGATATTATCGGTTCCGGTAGAACAAAATTAGAAACAGAAGAACAATTCCAAAAATCTTTGGCTGTATGTAAAAAATTAAACATCTCTGCTGTTGTAATTATCGGTGGTGATGATTCAAATACAAACGCAGCATTGTTGGCTGAATGGTTTGTTAAAAATAATGCAGGAATCCAAGTTATCGGTTGTCCAAAAACAATTGACGGCGACTTAAAAAACGACCAAATCGAAATTTCTTTCGGCTTTGATACTGCTACAAAAACTTATGCTGAACTTATCGGAAACATAGAAAGAGACGCTAATTCAGCTAAAAAATATTGGCACTTTGTAAAAATCATGGGTAGAAGTGCATCTCACGTTGCACTAGAAGCAGCATTGCAAACTCAACCAAATATCACTTTGATTTCTGAAGAAGTTCAAGAAAAGAAAATGTCATTGTCTTCAATCATTGACTACATGACAGACATCATTGTAAGACGTGCTGATATGGGTAAAAACTTCGGTATCGCAGTTATCCCAGAAGGTTTGATTGAATTTATTCCTGAAATGGGTTCAATGATTTCAAACTTAAACGATATTATGGCATCTTTGGAAACTGATTCAGCTTTCGTTAATGCTACAACTATCAGAGAAAAATTTGATATCGTAGAAAACAGATTAGACGAAGAAAATGCTAAGGTTTACAAATCATTACCTGCTCTAATCAAAGGTCAATTATTGGCTGACCGTGACCCACACGGCAACGTTCAAGTTTCAAAAATCGAAACTGAAAAATTGTTAATTGAAATGATTTCAACAAGATTGGATGAATTGAAAGAAGAAGGAAACTTTATCGGTAAATTCTCAGCTCAATCTCACTTCTTCGGTTATGAAGGCAGATGTGCATTTCCTTCTAACTTTGATGCAGATTATTGCTACTCATTAGGTTACAACGCATTTGCATTGATTAGCTTTGGTAAAACAGGCTACTTGTCATCAGTAAGAAACTTGACTGAACCTGCTGACAAATGGATTGCAGGCGGTATTCCTCTTACTATGATGATGAATATGGAAAAACGTCACGGTGAAATGAAACCGGTTATCCAAAAAGCATTGGTTAGACTTGATGGACCTGTATTCAAACAATTGCAAGACAACAGAGAAGACTGGGCAATGAATGACAGATATTTATTCCCAGGAGCAATCCAATACTTTGGACCAAGCTCAGTTTGTGATATCACAACAGTTACTTTGCAATTAGAAAGAAGCAGAGAATTAGCATCTGTATAGTCTGATTGACAAATCAAATTTAACGCGTCCGCATTTCATGCAGACGCGTTTTTTATGCCTGCCATGTCATTACGAGGAGCAATATTTTAAATATATTACAACGCGATGTGGTAATGACATATAGCCTGTAGGTCATTGTCATACCGAACTACACTTACAAATCAAATATCAACCTCATAGCTACAGTAGCAATCTACTTCACATCCAAGTTTTCAAGCTGTTTAATCTTGGTGTTGATTTCATTCATAAGGTTAATATTTTCAGTTTGGCGCGCATAGCGTTGAGCCTTATTCAACAAGGTATAAGCCTTATTCAAGTTATTAAATTCTACCATAATATCAGCTGCAGCAAGATAATTTTGAGCAGTCTTTAGCGGAGAATCCGCATCTGTATAATTTTTCACCGCATTAGAATACGATTTGAGCGCTTTTTCAGGTTCTTCAAATTTCATATACGCATTACCTGTATTTGATGCCACAAACCCCTTAATATTATGGTTGTCGGTTTCTTGTGCAATATCGTTTGCCACATCGTAATAATTGAACGCTTCTTTGTCATACATATCAGTATAAATATTGCCCAATTTAGTCAAAGATGCTGATTGTGCAGGCAAATTTTCCGCCTCACCGGCATGAGAAACAGTGCTGAAATAGTGGTCAATTGCAGGCGTAATTTGATTTACATCATCATAAATTTGAGCCATTGAATAGTGAGCCTTGGTTTTTACATTTTCATCAGTAGACAATTGAAGTGACTGATTGTAGCTCTTTAGCGCCTGTGCGATGTAATCGTGGTCATCATAAATTTTGCCGACTTCGTAATAAATTTTGCCTGAAGTCTCCGTGTCATTTATTTCTAATGCTCTATTTAGAGCTTGTTCAAATGATTTGATGGCTTTTTCGGGGTCGTTTGCGTAAGCATATTTTTTCGCTTGAATAAACAATGATTTTAGCTGTTTGTCTTGCGGAATCTTTGTTGAAGTTGTTTGTCCTGCAACAGAAATCGGAATTACGTTAGAATTTTCTTGAGTTGCCTGTTGCGGAACTTCTTCAACCTGCGCGGTTTCCTGTAGTTCTTCTTGGCGTTTTGTTTGACTTGTAGAACCGTCAGGGAATTTTACTAAAAATCTTTCGTTTACATTGTCTTCATCATATTTGAAGTCAATATTTTGCAAGAACAGAGCATCAACCCAGTTTTCTACAACTTTAGAATCTTTCTTTAAGGTTTCTGAAATATAGTTATCCAAAACGGTTGCAGCACTGTTCAGAGTTGTTTTAACAAGTTTAGGGTTAGCTTTTCCGCTTTGAACCTGTTTTTGGACAACTCCGAGATACCCATCGACAATTTCATTCAAATCGTCAGGTGTGCCGATTGCAATTGCAGTGTTTTTGAAATCTTTTAAAATCTGTGCGATGTTAATTTGGTTATCAAGCTTGCCTGCTTGAGTTTGCCCAATATTTTGGGCTTGAGTTGTTGCAGTTTGAGCTTGAGAATTTTGTGCAGAATTTATATTTACACCTGCATAACCTGTTTGTGCAGGCATGGAAAATTTTTGTTCATAAGCAGGTGTGTAGGTTGGAGCTTTTTGCTCTACATATTGCAAACCTTTGCTCTTTGCATTTTGTCCCGATTCTTGCTCGCGTTGGGCATTGGTGGCAGCAGATTTTTCATCCTCATCGCGTTTTTTAACACGGTTTGGAAGGTCTTGTTTGACATAAGGTCGTTGATATATGTTATTAAGACTAAGTCCCATATCTTTTTTACACTGCCTCCAAGTCTGTATCTTACCACTATATTTCTATCACAGTTTCAAGTTTTTTGGGTCATACTTTCGTATGATTTATGCCATGATATATTTAAGTCTTTTTTTGCTAATGTCAACCATGATATGTTTTGTAAAATTTTATTAAGCTTGATTGTAAAGTTGTGTTAATTTCCATTTTAAAACATTGAGTACGAGAAGGTTTGAGTTTGTCAACATCCGTATTTTTACGTACGTAAAAATACGGACTGGTAGAGCAGCCAAAAATATTCCAAAATAAGAAGGAAGTAAAAGGAAAGGAGTATAGAAAATGTCGAAATTAAGAAACTTTTACAACAAAATCTCAAAAAACAACAGGATTATTTCACGAGAAGATATCGGTGAAATGTCGCCTAAAGAATTTGAGGAGATGGAAAATGCGATTAGTTACCAGATAGGTGAAATCGGTGCACCTCCCAATGTAGCGTTAGCAGAAGAGACAGATGATGTCGTATTTGTACACGCATACATAAAAGAGGATGGCACAAAGGTCAAAGCCCATTACCGTTCCAAAGCAGGACAGGGTAGTCTTGAGCCACAAACAAACATGACAGGCGGTGCAGCAAGTATACAAGCTCAAAAATCATACATCCAAAACCCAAAAATAAAATATTCTGAAATTAGAAATTCTGAATTACATAAAATGGTTCCTGCCGATTTTACTATATTTGAGATATTTACTCCTCCAGCAATTGCAAATTTATTTCTTAATATTAAAAGACCTGACGCTAGAGAATTAATGGAT
The DNA here is from genome assembly GCA_002405805.1 of Cyanobacteria bacterium UBA4641. GTDB lineage: Bacteria > Cyanobacteriota > Vampirovibrionia > Gastranaerophilales > Gastranaerophilaceae > Zag111. The sequence continues at coordinate 23,148 of DHMN01000023.1, forward strand.
ATTGCACTATCAGACTTTAAAAATTTACCAATACATAATGAATTTAACGTACTACAACCAAAAGAAGTGGATTATGCTAATAAAATACTAAATATAGGAAAAAATGATAAGTTAGCTATTCCTGATAATTGGCATGGCGTGATATATAATGACGGTAGTGGCTTTAGTAGGCGTTTATCCCAGTCTCCCGAATTGCAAAATCAAATTTTAGCAAAGTACGATTCAAAAAAGAAAGAATTTCTCACAAATAGAATACTAATAGATTTTAGACAAGATAAAAATCTTAGCTATTCAATTGGACATGGTACAGTGCTCAATCCACAAATAAAAAATGGAGAATTTCGTGGAATTTTATTTGATAAATATGATTTTGACCTTTTATATAATAAAAATTTGGATATTAAAACAAAGATTTTGAATAATTCTGCATATATGTTACAAACAATTAAGAGATTAAAAAATTATTACATTATAATACCTGTTCATTTTAAAATTGGAAAGTAAGTATTTAAAAGATGGCGCAACAGGCATTTGCCTGTTGCGCCACTTAATTCAAAGACTAAAAAATCACATCAAATGCCACACACAATGTAAATATTTATTAAGCTGGAAATATCATTAAGGTGTTTAGCCTAGAAAAGTTGTATAATTTACCAAGAGAATATAAATAAGGAATTAAGAATGGAAAAAGTTAAAAATATATGTTGTTTATTAGTAATTCATATTTTTGCTTGTATTGGAACATTAATTGTATTTTCATCTAAAAGGTTACAATACGAACCCAACATGGAAAATCTTCCATTTTTGGTACTGTTTCTATTACTTATAATTGGGAATATATTGCTCTATGGACAATTATTGGTATTGCCGATAATGTATAATAGATTGGAAAAATCTGACAAATTTAGACTTGTAGCGGAATTTATTGCAAAAATCAAAAATCAACGAACAGCATTGAAATTAACAGAAATTGTAATAGGAATATTTTCTTGTTGGACTATAAATATGTTATGGGTTAGGAATAGGATTTCTGTGCAACTACTCAAATACATGATTTTAAGTTATGTTGTTCTGTTGATATATTGGCTTATTGAGAACTTTTTATTAAGATACACAGATAATACAAAAACAATATTAAAAAATGTTATATGTTGGGTTTTTATCCATATTTTAGCAAATGCAGGAAATCTTGTCGTCATGCTTTTAGGAATGTTAGTAGTTACTGCTAAATTTGAAAGCTGTTCAGATTTAAGTTTCTGGATTTCTGTACTAACAGTATGTTTGCTATCTTTTGGACGATTATTTGTCTTACCTGTCGCTTGCAAAATATTAGAAAAATCTAAAACTTTTGAATTAGTGGCAGGCTATTTTGAATCATTAAAACAATCCACTACTTGCAAAATAATTATATTGATATTTGCATATTTTACTTATTGGGATATAGGATTCCAATGGTTCCAAGCAGGACCTTTTGTTCAATTACTCGAAAGTGTATTTTTAGGTGCTGTCGGTAGTTACCTTGTATTGTATGTATATTGGTTTATTGAAGATAAGTGGAAGAAAAGAAAATCCCTGTAAGTAAAATAATTTTATTAAAATGATTTAGATGGAGAATTTACGTATGATAAAAACATTAAAGGAACATAAAAAAATATTTTTAACAAATGTAAATAATTTGACAAAATATCATGACAAACCTGTTTGATTAATTTATCATCATCATATATTCGGAGGAAGAATGTTAAACGAAATGGTAGAAAATAAATCAAATTTTGACTTAACCTCAAAAAGCGCATTCTCCAGTGAGAGCGATACTTTTACATCTCGTTCGATTGCTGCATTACTTGCAAAAAATAATGTGCCTTCATCTCACAAAAGAATTGCTGACAACTATCTTATTATTAAAAAAGTTTTTAAATTTCAGGCATGTATGAGCCGAATTTCTAATGTAGAAAAATCATTGTTGGAAAAATACGATTTTAATATTTTGGAATTTACAACAATGAAACAAATGTATAATGAATTGGGACTATTACAAAAATGGTCTCTATCTGAGGATGCAAATCTTAGGGATGTGGCTGATAATATTTTACTTATCAGAGTTAAGGAATTGAAGTTTTTGGAAGCTAGCCGTTATGCTTCAATTTCTAATGAAATCTATAATGGCTACAAAGCTTTGGAACAATATTTGAAAGAAATAAGCAAGTTCCAAACTGTTCAAACTCTTAGAACTTTGAACTTTTAAATAATAACAATACATACGAATACACAAAAATTGCAGGAATATATTTCCTGCTTTTTTGTATGAAAAATTTTATAAATATTTCATTATATTACTAACAAATTTTATTTTTATGTGTTTTAATCATGTCAATCAGTACAATTTAGAAGAAAGAAAAGGTTAGTGAAATGCAAGTAAATATGAATCCATCTGCATCATTTGGCATGGCAGTAAAAGTTGACCCAAGTGCTCAAAGAGTTATCAAAGCTCAAACTACTGAATTATCAGAAAAAGCATACAAAAAATTCTGGGAAGATTTTAATAATATCGTATCAAGACAAGAAGAAAATCCTGTAGATATTTTGGTTAGAAAATGTAAACACAGAGATGCTCTCGCTGCTGAAGTTGTTGACCATGGCGACTCTCCAATGAAAAATACAACATATACTCAAAGCACATTATTCCCAAGCGGATTGAAATTTATGGAAAAAGCAGAGCAAAAAGCCAATAGAATCAACGACGTAAACGATAGAATCGGAACCTACAAACCTGCAACTGAAAATGACTATAAAGCAGGGAAACTGGTTGAAGAAATAGATGTTGATGGCGAACATCTTGACTTTGAAGCATAAATAAATTAAATATGATAAACAACATTGCCCCTTCAAATAATTCAATAAATTTTCAAGCTTGCTACAAAAGTAAATTTAGCAAGCAGCTTGAAAATGCCATAAAAACTAATACTTGCGACCAAAAATTAGTCGATGAATTTTCCAAAGTTTTCCAACAGAAGAAAAATTCTAAATATAAAATCGGCGCAGGACGAAACGGCGAAGTTTTTAGAATTGATGATTATTATGTATTCAAAACTTATTTCAACGACCAGCCAAAAGTTGGAGAAGTCAAAATCTCTCAACCAAGTATTTTTCAGAACCTAAAAACTTATTATGGCGGAATTGTTGCAAAATTTGGCAATATCGACATTATCAAAAATGTAAGTAATGATGCGAAAAAAATGTTAGAGATGGCAAGCTCCAAACACAATGGAGAAGGCGCTTACCAACACTGTTTAGATGAGTTTTCAAAACTTCCGCAATCTGCGATAGATAACCTTGCACAGGATTTTAAAAAATTAAACGAAATCCACAATTCAAACTTAAATTATCAATTTGACACAAATAATCCGAATAATTTTATCAAAGTCGGCAAATCAATAAGAATTGTGGATGATATTGACTGGGTTCCTTGCAAAAATCCGAATGATTTTTTGAATTTTATCCATCCGTTTATTCAACAAGGCGGAGATGCAAATTTGAAAAAACAATTATTGAAAAAATGCATTTTAGCAAGTGAAAAACACGAATTGCCGATGGATAACGCTTTTAAATTTTTGAAATCAAAATTAGATGATATTTTTAAAAGTGTGGGCATAAAAGAAAATTTTGAAGATTTTTATCAAAAAATGACAACTTTGCGCAAAAATTATCCAAATCAATCTGAGCGCATGAAATTGGCAAATGAGTATATTAATTCATTATAAACATGATTGAAAAATTTTATTCTTGAACTATACTAAAACGAAAAAGAGGTATTTATGAGTGTCCAAGCAATCAACAGTGCTACAACCCAAACCCAAAAACCAATTAAAAAAAGATTTAATTCTGTTGAAGTAACCGGTTATGGTGCACTCGGTTTAGGCATTGCAAGCGGAATTGCCGGAGCGAAAAAGAAAATCAAATTACACAGATATTTGGCTTATATCGCAGCAGGACTTGCTATAGCCCACACCGCAATTATTGAATGGTACCATCATAAATATAAAAAATCAAAATAACCCCAAATAAAGGAGAAGAAAATGAGCGTTTACGAAGCCGGAATGATGGTATGTTTTGGAATTAGCTGGCCTGTTGCCGCACTGAAGACTTATCAGTGCAAATGTGTCCACGGAAAAAGTATCCATTTTTCAATGTTAATTTTACTTGGTTATGTTTGCGGAATCGCACATAAAGTTTTAGATAATATGGACTGGGTTTTCTGGTTATATATTATGAACACGGCATTTTTATTACTCGATATGGCACTATATTGGCGATACAAGGACAACAAAGCACCTGTTACAGATGAAAAAAATGAAGTTGATATCAATGAAGAGGTTGAAATCGACTAATTTTAACTATTTTGAGATTTTGATGGAATCAGAGCAACAATTGCAGGGATAATAAACATTGTCAAAATCAAAAGTGCAAAAAATGTTATTGTTGAGGCTTGTGGGTCTTTTATTGACTGACAAACCGAAATTCCTTCAACATCCAAAGTTAAAATAACGCCTAAAATCCAAGACCATATCACATTTTTTGAAATATCAAAAATTCTTTTTTTGAAATTGAATGCGATTAATAATTTTATCAATACAAGTGGAATGATGAATACAAAAGGGTTTAGGGCATGTTTATAAACACATACGAATAAAAATATTCCGCCCACGATATAAATTGTAGTTAGCAAAATATAATACAAAATAAAAAAACTTTGGCTAATTGAACCCTTTGGACTAAAAATATTGTTATTCATATACCTTCCTCTTTTTGAAGAAATTATAGCATAAATCGCACTCTTGAGCAAAATTATAACAAAAAGACGGACACTTACGTAATCCGCCTTTTTTAGATTTTTTACAAAGTCAAAAACTATACTAATTTTACAGTGATTGATTTTGGTTTTTGAGTGTAAGAAATTTTATCTTCACGAGATAACCATCCTAGACCCATGTAAGTGAAATTATCATCCAAATCCATATCTTTTCTCAATTTGTTGATTGTAACTTCACCCTTGTCTGACAAATAGTGGTAAATTTTACCAGCTGATTCAATAATTTGAGTTTGCATTTCTTTTTGTTCTTTTTTGCTAGATGTGAACATTTTGTATCCTCCTGTTATCACAAAATTATAATACTACTATTTTAAAATTAATGAAACTATATTTTTTAGAATATTGCTAAAACGTTGTTATTATAAGGTTTTACACACTTAACATTTCTAAATCTTTTATTATTATATATAAAAAAATAGAATAAAATTCATCAATTTGGATGATTTTTTGACCAAATTTTGCAAAATTATAGTAAAAACCCGAAAAAATAGAAAATTTTTCTTATCTTTTTTATAAAAAATATTTACAAAAGTATTGCTATATACGATATCTAACCATATATCCCATTCAAAATTATAGCAAAATTTTGAATTTCAGAAAATTAGAGTTCGTCACGCTGAAATTCAAAATCTTCATGCGAATTTGTCATTTTTTCTTGGATTGCGCGCATGGTTTTTACCAAATCTTCTTTTTCAAAATAGCTTTCCGAAAAGATAACTACCTTGTTATTATCATTTTTAGTAAAGGTCAAAAGGTACTCTGTGTAACCTTTTGCGTATCTGTTACCTTTTACTTTTTGTCTCAAATAACTGACATCTGCGACATCAGAATATTTGACAAGTTTTTTTGTCGACTTCATGTTTACAAGATTTATTTTTTCAATTTTACAGATATCTTCGGATTTTGAACAAACTAAGGTTTCTTGTTTGTAATTTGTCAAAGCTCCAACAATAACAACCAATACAACAAATATAATTCCGATTAACCAAGGTATAATTTTCTTTGAATCCATGCTATTTTTCCTATTTTTTAATAAGTTTACCACCAAAATAAATTGTTTTATAATATTATTTGTCAAGATAATGAAATTTTGAAAATTATTATACAAAGAGGCATTTTATGAACAAAAAAATTGTGATTTTTGATTTAGACGGAACATTGTTAAACACTCTTGAAGATTTAGCAATAGCAACAAATTTCGCCCTAAAGCAGTTTAATTATCCGCAAAGAACAATTGAAGAAGTACGTCAATTTGTCGGCAATGGTGTTGCTAAACTTATTGAGCGTGCAATTCCTGACGGCAAAAATAATCAGAAATATGAGAAATGCCTTACTATATTTAAACAAAATTATTCTCAAATTATGTATGACCACACGGCACCTTATGAGGGCATTTTGCCGATGCTTGAAGAACTTAAAGCAAAAGGTTATAAAATTTCTGTAGTATCTAATAAATTTGATGCGGCAGTAAAAGAATTGTGCAAAAAATATTTTCCAAATTTGATAGATGTAGCAGCAGGAGAAAATGAGGCAATCGGTATTAAGAAAAAACCTGCTCCTGATACGGTTTTAAAGGCATTGAAAGAAATAAATCTGACAACTTGTGATGCTATTTATGTTGGAGATTCCGATGTTGATATTATGACTGCCAAAAATTCTAATATGCCTTGTATTAGCGTTACTTGGGGATTTCGAGATAAAGATTTTTTAATAAAAAATGGCGGAAATATTTTTGCACAAACTCCATCTGATATTATTAAAATTTTAGAAAACTAAACTAACCGCCATAACTAATATTAAAATTTTACCTTTTCTCCTATTTTTTAATTGAGAAAAGGAGAAAATTAAAATGTCTACTGCAATCAAAGAAATCAATGCTCGCCAAATTTTGGACTCTCGCGGAAATCCGACAATTGAAGTCGAAGTAAAATTATTTTCAGGAATCAGCGGAATTGCATCGGTTCCATCAGGAGCATCGACAGGGAAATTTGAGGCAGTCGAACTAAGAGACAATGAACCTGACAATTACGACGGCAAAAGTGTGCAAAAAGCTGTTTATAATGTCAACAAAATAATTGCACCTGTTTTGACAAATAAAAATGTCACAAATCAAAATTTAATAGATAAAACTTTAATCAATCTTGATGGGACAGAAAACAAAAGTAATCTTGGAGCAAATGCGATTTTGGGAGTTTCAATGGCATGTGCCAAAGCTGGTGCAAATAGTTTTGGACAGCCTTTATTTATGTATCTTGGCGGAATTAGCGCAAACACTCTACCTGTGCCGATGATGAACATTTTAAATGGTGGTGTGCATGCTCAAAATAATCTTGAATTTCAGGAATTTATGATTGCACCTGTCGGAGCAAAATCTTTTTCACAAGCTCTGCAAATGGGGGCAAAAGTTTTTCAGACTCTGAAAAGGATTCTGAATAAACGCGGATTTGCAACCTGTGTTGGGGATGAAGGCGGTTTTGCTCCAAATTTAAAAACCAATTCAGAAGCCATTGAACTGATTCTCGAGGCAATTCAAAATTCAAATTATACAACTGATGAAATAAAAATTTGTCTTGATGTTGCATCAAGCGAATTTTACAACAACGGAAAATATTTTGTTCGAGATTACGGATACTCAAGTTCAGAATTTGTCGAGGTTTTGGAAAAACTTGTTAAAGATTATCCGATAATTTCGATAGAAGACGGATTATCAGAAGAAGATTTTGAAGGGTGGGAACTTTTGACCCAAACGCTTGGCAACAAATGTCAGCTTGTTGGAGATGATTTGTTTGTGACCAATATAAAAAGACTCAGAAAAGGAGTCAAAGAGTCTATTGGAAATTCGATTTTGATAAAATTAAACCAAATCGGAACAGTCAGCGAAACCTTAAATACCATAAATTATGCCCAAAGTAACAACTACACAACGATAATTTCGCACCGCTCAGGTGAGACTGAAGACACATTTATTGCAGATTTGGCAGTTGCCGTAAATAGCGGACTCATCAAAACCGGTTCATTATCGCGTTCTGAAAGAATTGCCAAATATAACAGGCTATTAAAAATAGAACAAATGTTAGGGTCTAACGCGCGATATTTAGGGAAAAACGCCTTCAATCCTAAATAAAAAAGCTTTCAAAAGTTTGATTATTTTTCTTTATTTTCTATAATTTTGGTACAACAAAATAAATAAGGACAAAGAAAAATGATTATAATTATGGAACGAGATGCAACAGCAGACAACATTCAAGCTGTTACAAGTCTATTAAAAGAACACGGTTTTAAAGTAATTGTGCATGAAGGCGATGTGCACACCGTTATTGATGCGTTAGGAGACAAAACAACCCTGTCTCCAAGCAGAATTGATGCAATGGATGGTGTAAAGCAAATTAAATTTATCCGCGAACCTTTCAGACTTGCATCTCGCGATAGAAAATCCGAAGACACAGTTATCGAGTTTCCAAACGGTGTAAAAGTTGGCGGAGCAAACCGACCTGTCTTTATGGTGGGTCCATGTTCTGTTGAAGAAGACTATGAGGGACTATTAGAAGTTGCAGTTGCAGCAAAAGAATTGGGTTGTCAGTTTTTGCGCGGAGGTGCATTCAAACCGAGAACCTCTCCTTATGATTTTGACGGACTTGGCGAAAAAGCTCTTAAATATTTGGCACAAGCAAGAGAGGCTACAGGTTTGCTTGTTGTGACAGAACTTATGGATGTTGAAGATTTGGATTTGGTTTGTGATTATGCTGACGTTATCCAAGTTGGGGCAAGAAATATGCAAAACTTCCGCTTGCTTAAAGCTGTTGGCAAATGTAACAAACCTGTCGTATTAAAACGCGGACCTGCAAGCACCATTAGAGAATTTTTACTGGCAGCAGAACACATTATGTATAACGGAAATGAAAAAGTTATCCTATGTGAACGCGGTTTGAAAAGTTTTGATAACGCATTTACAAGAAATGTCCTTGATATTGCAGCCGTTCCGGTTATCAAAAAATATTCTCACCTTCCGATTATTGTTGACCCAAGCCACGGCACAGGTCAACGTTACTTGATTGAACCAATGGCAAAAGCAGGTTTGGTTGCAGGAGCAGACGGCGTGATGGTTGAAGTTCACCACAATCCGTCTTGTGCGTTGAGTGATGGCAAACAAAGTTTATCAATTCCGCAATTTAAAGAAGTTTTCTCAAGATTAAATAAAATGATTGATGTTCTACATCTTGAAAAAAGTACAACTTTATCTTGTGTAGAATAAGGTATTAACAAATATTAAGAAGATAAAATGCTCAAATTTGCAATTATTTGGGCATTTTTCTTTTGACATATAAAAAATAAAAAGCAATTTTCCTTTCTAAAAATACTTTATAAATACATAGGTAAAAAGTGGAAAGGAAAATGTATTATGTCAGATTTTTATGGAGTAGGCTTGGTAGGCGTGCCTTATAACGCAATTAAACCAAATTACAGTCACAGAACAGAAAAATACGTTTTTGTTGACAATTCAATTATGAACCACCCTCGCAAAGAAGAAAAATCAAACACAGGCGCTAAAGTTGCAGCAGGTGCAGTCGGTTTGATTGCTGCAGGTGTTTTAGCTTATGTATTTAGAGGCAAAATCAAAGGTGCAGCTCCAAAAGTTACACAGTTTGCAAAAGATACTTGGCAAAGTTTCAAAGATTTTGCTAAAAAAGACTTAAAACCCTATATCGACAAAGCTTTGACTACAGGTAAAGAAGTGATTGATAAAGGTGTAAGTGTTGCTAAACCTTATGTAGATAAAACAATTAACTTCTTCAAAAATTTAGTAAAATAATCCTATTAAATTTCTTTCTGAAACATCAATTGGCGTTTTGACTTAATATCTTTTATCTGTTCAAGATAATTGGAATTGGTTAAATCGCCAATTGTTTTGTATAATTTCAAAACACTGTTTTGGATGTTTTCGGAATTCATCTGAATCATATCATTTGCCATCTCAGCATTAGACATTGCAAGGCGTGTCATATCGCGAAATCCTGAGGACGCCATCTCTAGTGCCAATTCATTATCTTGTGCGGTTTTAAATATGGCTTGAGCAATAAGCATTGGCATGTGCGAAATAAGTGCTGCTGCCTCGTCATGTTTTTCAGGAGTTGTTATAATAGGTTTTGCCCCCATTTGCTCAATCAATTCAACCAAAGTTTCATCTTTACCAAACACAGGAGTTATCACCCATTTTGCCCCTTTAAAAAGTCCTGAAAAAGAGTTTTCAAACCCTTGAAACTCTGTTCCTGCCATCGGATGAGACGGTACAAATTTATACGGTCTTTTCTTTTTACATACAAAACTTTTTAGAGAACATACATCTGCAACTACGGTATCAGGCAGCAAAATTTCTTCTAATTTATCCAAAATTTCCAAAGTTTTGTTCATCGCAGAACACACAAAAACGATATCGCAAGTTTTTAAAATATCATAAGTTTTGTAGATATTTTCACCACTTTGCGATTGCGAAACTCCAATGACATCATAATTCAATTTTGTCAAATCTTTGAATATTGAACCGCCAATCAAGCCTAAACCGACAACACCGATTTTCATATTTTGTCTCCTGAAAATTATGCCAAATCCTTGTGATGGAAATGTTTTTCACCTTTTACATATTCATCAACAATATGACCGTTTCCACGAAGTTTGTATTTGTAAATCGTCAAACCTTCTAAGCCGACAGGACCTCTGGCATGAGTTTTGTTTGTAGAAATTCCGACTTCTGCCCCAAAACCGTATCTAAAACCGTCTGCAAAACGAGTTGATGCATTAAAATACACACCTGCTGAATCTACTTTGTTCATAAATTTTTCAGCATTTTCAATATCTTTTGTAATAATACTGTCCGTATGTCCTGAACCGTAAGTGTTTATATGTTCAATAGCCTCATCAACAGAGTCAACAAATTTGTAGGATAAAATTTTATCCCCATACTCCGTAGACCAAGAGTCAGGATTTGAAACCAATTTAATTTCAGAAAGTTGAAGTGATGCCAATAATTCGTCAGCTTTAGGAAAATCTTTGTGAATTAAAAGTGTTTCAACAGCATTACATGCGCTTGGGTATTGAGTTTTCGCATCAACAATAACACGTGATACCATATCAATATTGGCAGATTTATCAACAAATATGTGACAAATTCCGCTGGCATGACCTAGAACAGGAATACTTGTGTTTGCTTTGATATATTTAACCAAATTGTTTCCGCCACGTGGAATAATCAAATTAATGTAATTGTCGCATTTGAGCATTTGCGCAACATCTTCTCGAGAAAATACCTGCTGAACAACATTTTTCGGAAATTCAGGAACTTGCAACAAAGCGTCATTAATTACTTCCAAAATCTTTTTATTTGTATTTTTTGATTCTTTTCCGCCTTTTAAAATTACAGCGTTAGATGATTTTATGGCAAGAGATGAAATCTGAGAAATAACATCAGGTCTTGCCTCAAAAATTATCCCAAGAACGCCTATTGGGCAAGAAACTTTATATAAAGTAAGTCCTTCATCCAATTCGCGCACAAATAAATTTTTGCCGATTGGGTCGTCAAGATTTGCGATATCGCGCACCCCTTGAATCATATCACGCATTTTATTTTCGTCTAACTTTAAGCGATTGAATGTAGATTTTGTAATTTCACCATTTTCAACCAAACTTTCAGCATCAGACAAATCTTTTTTGTTAGCCTCAAAGATTTCAGCCTTATATATTTCAAACATATTCGCAATTTTATTTAGCGCAGTATTTTTTATTTCAGTTTTCAAATCTGCAATTTTTAAAGATGCATCTTTTGCAGCTTTTGCAATTTCTATAAAATTTTGTTCCATGATATCTCCAAACCTATAAAATAGTAATATTATCTCGTGTTATGATTGCATCATAGTTTTTGAAACCAAGAATTTCCGCAATGTTATCAGAATGTCTGCCGATAACTTTTTTACAAGAATCAGAATCATAATTGACAATTCCGCGCGCAAATTCTTGTTTATTTTCATCAAGAATTGAAATTACATCACCTTTTTTGAATGTGTTTTTAACACCGACAACTCCAATTGGCAGCAAACTTTTTTCTTCTTGAATAAGTGCGTGTTTTGCTCCATCATTGACGATAATTTTTCCGATAATATTTGTTGCATAACCAATCCAGCGTTTTTTATCAGAAAGATTTTCGGTTGTAGGTAAAAACATAGTTCCTAAATCTTCACCATCAAAAATTCTTTTGATAATAAACGGTTGTTTGCCGTTTGCGATTAGAACTTTTCCGCCAAATCTTGTTACAAGACGAGCAGCTTTTAATTTTGTTTCCATTCCACCACGACCGCCATCAGAAACGCCTGATGCCAATGCCATAATTTTATCATTAACTTCTTCAACCGATTTGATTAATTTTGCATTAGGATTTGTTTTCGGATTATCATCATACAAGCCGTCAATATCTGATAAAATTATTAATAAATCCGCATCAAGTTCACTTGCTACAAGGGCTGATAATTTGTCGTTATCAGAAAAACAAACTTGCATATCTTCTTTGACGTAACGCAAAGCAACATCCAATGTTGAAACCGTATCGTTTTGGTTAATTACAGGAATTGTACCAAGTTCAAGTAATTTGTTGAGAGTTGTTCTCAAACTCAAATATCTTTCACGAACAGAAAAGTCATCTTCTGTAAGTAAGATTTGTGCAGCAGTCAAACCGTAAGTGTCAAAACCATTTTCATAAATTGACATCAATTTGCCTTGTCCAATAGCCGCACATGCCTGTTTTAGTGCAGTTCCTTGAGTATCTTCCAAGTCCAAACGCTTTTTTCCAAGACCCACCGCACCGGATGTTACAACAATCACTTCTTTTCCTGATTTTACAAGAGTTGCAATATCTTCAATAAATGTATAAACTCTCGGTAACGATACATAGCCTTCATCGTTTCGCAAAACATTTGTACCAAGTTTGATTACAATACGTTTTGCATTTATAAATTCACGTCTGTCCACTTTAAAAACCTACTCTCTAACTTTATTCTCTCTGCCTTCTTTTAATCTTTTGATATTTTCTCTATGTAGGTATATCACATAAATTGCAGCAATCAAGGCATAAACGATATATGCAACAGGAGCATTCAAAAACCACATAATTAAAGGTGAAAGCGCCAAGGCAACGATTGACCCAAGTGATACATATTTAGAAACCCAAGTGACAATTCCCCAAACTGCAGCAATAATTAAACCTGCTTGCCAGTTCAAAGCCATCAATGTTCCAACACCTGTTGCAACAGATTTGCCACCTGTAAAGTTTAAATATATTGATTTACTGTGTCCTAAAATTGCACAAACCGCAGCCAAGACAGGCATTACACCCAAATGAGCCAACGCAGTTGCATACAATGTACTCAAAACTACAGGCAAAGCACCTTTCAATGCATCTAACAACATCACGATAAAGAACCATTTTTTGCCCATAACACGTTTAACGTTTGTTGCACCTGTTGAACCTGAACCGATAGTCCTGATATCTTGTCCTGTGAATAATTTAACAATAATATAACCTGTTGGAATAGAGCCGATAAGGTATGATATACCGCCAACAAGTACAATTTGTCTCAATATTTCTGCATAATCCATTAATTTATTCTCCAAATCTTTTCCACGAGGGTAATTATACCATATCAAAAGCAGTATTTCAATTTATAAAATCATCTTAAAAGCTAAGTTTTCTACAACTGCCATAAGCCCCATTGCAGGAGTTAGAGAAATTTGTAATTTTGCATCTTCGACAAACTTTATATCACGCATCAAACGGTAAAAAAGCTGTTTATTTTCAGAATTTGCTTTCATTGTTGCGAGCATATAATTTTGGATTTGAGTAAAAATTTCCATCGGCTCATTTTCAGACATTAATTTTAACAAATTATTTTCAAAATCTAAAACTTTGCCGCGTTCAATTTGCCAATAATTTAAAATAACAGACTCCACCAAATCATAAGCGTAATCTTCTTCCAGTTTTGACGGCACAAAAAATGACTGCGCCCTTGAAACAACCGTCGAAATTATATCGGTTTTATCATTAGTCAAAAAGATAAATGTTGTATTTTTAGGCGGTTCTTCAAAAGTTTTTAATAACGCGTTTGAAGTTGCCTCAGGAAAATTAACCTGATTTAACGGTAAAAGATTGCCATCTTCATCCCTATCACAAAATATATAAACCCTATGATAATCACTTGTCACAGCAAGCTCATTAATAATAGCTTTTGCTTGATTTATATTTATATTTTTTTTGCCTTTTGTCGAATCATCATCTTCTGCACCGTCTTTAAAATCTAGCCTTGTATAAATTTTAACGGCAGGATGAGTTTGCTCTTTTATCCAACGACAATTTAAACAGTCACAAGATTCCGCACCATCTTTTGAACAGTTCAACAAACGTGCAACTTCAAGAGCCAATTCGCATTGAGATTTTATATCAGGTCCCCAAAATAAAAGACAGTGGCTTATATTTTTATCTTCATCATGGATGCCGTTTTCAAAATATTTTAAAAGTTTTGGATATTTTTGAGAAATTTCATCATTGTAATATAGCATATTCCACCTCTCTATCTATATCCAAAGTTGATTGTCCAGACTTAATTTTATATTCGGCATTTGTAATATTTTCTTTCAATTTTACAAGGTCTTTTAGTGAAACATTTTTCATTTTTTGAACTTCTAATTTAACCCTGTAAGGGTGCATATTGATGATTTTTGCAATTTCATCAGGAGAAAGTTTTGCGCTGTTTGCTTTTATTTGGATTTTGCCATGCAAAATTGTATGCAATACTGATAAAATTTCTAATGGGTGTTTTTTCATCAAGAGTTTTTGGTATTCTTCAAGTGCTTTTGCCTTTTTGCCACCAACCAAATAATCTATAAAGACAAACAAATCTTCATTTGTCACACAAATTTCTTGAATCATATCTTTGGTTACAGGTTTATCTCCTGCAAAAATTTTCAATTTTTCAAGTTCTGAATCCAAAAGTCTTAAATTTGCACCAACTTGAATCAACATCGCAGCAGCAACTTCATTGGTTATTTTTAAATCTTTGGTTTTACCTTGCTGTTTTATCCAAGATTCTAACTCTGCGGTTTTGAATGACGGAATTTGCGGAAACTCTTTTGAGTTATATTTTGCTAATAATTTGAAAAACTTTTTTCGCTTGTCGATTTTTTTCTGACTATCAGGCGGAATTTGTGCAACAAAAATCACATCCAAATTTTCACTGCAAGAATCCAGTGCCTCTGTAATTTGTGCAATTTGTTTATCATCAAAACTTTTATCTTCTGATTTTCCGCTCAAATAAGACAGACAATTTATTTCGATAAGCATTTTGCCAAACATCATAGGCTGAGTTTTTAGTGCTGCGACCAAATCAGGAAATTTTGGATTGTTAAAATGTTTATAACTCATTTCAATGAAATTTTTATCAAGTTTATCTTTGAACTTTTTGATTTCATTAGAAATGTTAAATTCTTCATCCCCATAGAAAAAGTAAATCATACCGATATTTTATTAAAAAGGCGGATAAAAGTAAATAATGATTTTCATGCAAGCTGAGAGTTTTTGACTATAATTGAACACTTTGTTCTAAGTGTCACCCTGAACAGCAGGAGCAGAGTGCGCAACGAAGTGAAGTCACGTTTTATGCGACTGCGTAGTTTCAGGGTCTTTTCCATATTAATAATTTAGCAAATGTTTTTATTGATAAATATTGATTATTAAAAAGATTCTGAATCAAGTTCAGAATGACATAGACCTTTTTGATTAATTAGAGACTCTGAAACGAGTTCAGAGTGACTTTGAGGTATTATTCAATAACCTTAAACAGCTTGCCTTCTAGCCCTCTTGCTTTCTTTAATCACTTTATAAAAAACAAATTTTCAAAAAATCTTAAAATCTTACTTTCACGAAATTTTATCGGCGGATAATACATTGGAGTATTGCTAAAATCTTTATGAGTTGCGTTTTTGTGCTTTTTAACAAACTTATCAAGTCTTTTATTTATCTCATTATCAGAAGTATTCATTCCGTATTTTTTATAAAAAACATGAGGAACCTTTTGAGGCAACAAGCCAGAGCTTGCCATCAAATGAAACCTTCCATTACAACCGATTTCTTTACTATATTTTTTTGCAAAATTAAGCAAAGAAGTTCCAAAACCTTCACCTGATTTTGTTGAAAACAAAAAATCTATATATAAAGATGGTACAAAATCTTGTTTGTCAGGACGCAAAATATGTTCTTTGAAACAGTACATTTCTCCGCGATTTTGGCAATTTGGGTTAGTTGAAAATATATTAAATTTTTCAAACTTGTAACCGTGTTTATAAACCTGACTATGATAAATTAATTTATCCGGTAAATTGTATTTTAGGGGTGGAAATTTTAGCATTATGAAAATATTAATACTCATAAAAATATTTTTTGCCTTTTTGTTAAAAAATAATAATATTCCGTCTGAAATATGATTTTGTATTATAATTATGGAAAGAAGTAGAGATAATATATAAATAGTAGGGATAAAGTTTTGAAAAAGAAATATCATTTTATCGCCATTGGCGGTGTGGGGATGAGCGGACTTGCAAAATACTTACTACAAAAAGGTTTTGAAGTTTCAGGCTCAGATATAAATGACAGTAAATATGTACAAAATGTAAAAAAACTTGGAGCAAAAGTTTTTATCGGTCATGATGAAAATAATGTTCCTGATGATTGTATCGTAGTTGCAAGTACGGCAATTCGAGATAACAATCCTGAAATCCAAAAAGCAAAACGCTTAGGTTTGCCGATTTGGCACCGTTCAGATTTGCTTGCAGAAATTTCTCAACACGAAGAATATTTTATGGGTTTTTCAGGCACTCACGGTAAGACAACAACCAGCGGACTATGTTCTTATGTTTTAGAAAAAGCAAATCTTAAACCATCTTATGTTGTCGGTGGAATGATTCCTGAACTTGACACAAATGCAAATGCAACAAATGACAAATTTTTCATTGCAGAACTTGATGAAAGTGATGGCACAATTGTAAAATATTCACCAAATTTGGTTGTCGTAAACAACTTAGAACCAGACCATTTGGATTTTTATAAAAATGGTTTGGAATCTATTTTGGAAACTTTTGAAACATTCCTTTCAAATATGAGAGAAAACGGAATTGTTATGGCAAATACCGATAATGAAGGTGTGAAAAGACTTGTTAAACATTTCACACAACACGAACTTGGTCACAATGCTCACTTTGTGACTTATTCAATCGGTGGAAATACAGATTATTGTGCAAAAAATATCAACTATGCAGAAGATTTTACAACATTTGATATTTTCTATAAAGGCGAACTTCAAACAACTTTGAAAATTTGTTTAAAAGGTGTTCACAATGTTTATAATTCACTTGCGGTTTGGGGAAGTTTGCACCAATCAGGTGTTGATATGACTCTTGTAAATCCTCATTTTGCAACATTTACAGGTATGGGCAGAAGATTCCAAAAAGTCGGAGAATTTGACGGAATTTCAGTTTACGATGATTACGCTCACCACCCAACAGAAATCAAGGCTACATTATCGTCTTCAAAATCTTTCAAAAACAGAAACGTAATTGCCGTATTCCAACCACACAGATATACAAGATTGCAAAATCTTTGGAATGAATTTATGGGCGCATTTTCTGATGTTAATAGAGTTGTGGTGACGGATGTTTATGCAGCAAGTGAAGACCCAATTGATGGGGTAAATTCAAAAGCTTTCACCGAAGAATTGAAAGAAAAAATTGACATTCCTTGCGAAAATATTTCAGGCAGTATTTCAGAAGTTGCCAAAAAACTTTTGCCTACATTAAAATCAGGTGATATTGTTATCGGCTTAGGAGCAGGTACAATCACAAATCTTGGTAAAGAATTAATTGCATTAAGCAAGGAGAAGGCTCAAGTTGGAAATTAATTCTGAAAAAGATTTCGACATAAAAAGACTCACTACTTTCAAAATCGGCGGAAGGGTAAAAGAAGTATTTTTTCCGCAAAATTTGGAAGAATTTGAACAAATTTTGAAAGCAAACGAAGGTATCAAAGTCTTTGGGAATCTTTCAAACACCTTGATTTCATCTGACGGATATAATGGAAAAATTGTTTTGACAACAAAAATGAATAATATCCGAATTGATGGAACCAAAGTTGTTGCAGATGCCGGTGTAAAAGGTCCGAAATTGTCCCAAGAAGTTTGCAAAAATGGATTATCAGGACTCGAATTTATGATAGGCTTCCCGGGGTCAATCGGTGGCGAAGTTTGCATGAATGCATCAGCCAACAAACAAGCAATCAGCGACACTTTAATTTCTGTTATTTGTTATTCAAAAGACAAGGGTCTTCTCAAATTTTCTAAAGATGAGATGAATTTTGCTTATCGCACCTCACGTTGTCAATGTGAAGATTTAATAGTATTGCAAGCCGAGTTTGAACTTTCTAAAAAAGATAAAAATGAAATCCAATCACAAATGGAATTAAATTTAGATTTTAGAAAGGCACACCAACCGTCTTTAGCCCTTCCAAATTGCGGTAGTATTTTCAAAAATCCGCAAGGGGATTCCGCAGGCAGATTATTAGAAACTGTCGGCGCAAAAGAACTCACTATCGGCGGAGTGAAAGTTTGGGAAAATCATGCAAACTTTATTGTGAATAATAATGGCGGAACATCACTGGATGTAATAACTTTGATGTATACAATGTACAAAAAAGTAAAAGAAAAATATAATATAGAATTAGAACCTGAAATAAGATTTTTGGGCGGAAATAATGAAAAGGAAAACGAATTATGCAATATACTGTACAAAACAAAATAGATAGAAATGCAAAAATAGCCGTTCTTTGTGGCGGTATGTCATCAGAGGCAGAAGTTTCAAGACGTTCAGGTAAAAATTGTTTTGGAGCACTTCAAAGACTTGGTTTTAAAAATGCAGAATTGGTTGAAGTTGATAAAAATATCGCTCAAAAACTTCAAGACGGTAAATATGATTACGCATACAACGCACTTCACGGGAAATATGGCGAAGACGGATGTATTCAAGGTATTTTGGAGATTTTACAAATCCCTTATTCAGGTTGCGGTGTTATGTCTTCTGCAATTTGTATGAATAAAGAATACACAAAAAGAATCCTTTCAACTCACTCAGAAATCCCTCTTGCAAAATCTGCTTTTGTAAGAAAAGGGGAAGATGTAATGGAAAAAACAAAAGATTTGAAATACCCTGTCTTCACAAAACCTGTTTCAGAAGGTTCTAGTTTTGGTATGACAAAAGTAAATTCTAAAGAAGAGTTACAAGCAGCTTATAATGAGGCCGTAAAATACAATGACGATGTTTTGATTGAAGAATTTATCAATGGCGTATTTGTAACTGTCGGAGTTTTGGAAAAAGATGGCAAAAACTTTGCAACAGAAATTCTTGAAATCCGCCCTAAAAATGAATGGTATGATTATGAGGCTAAATATACCCCAGGGATGTCAGAATTTATTTTACCTGCAAATCTAAGTAAAGAATTGACTGAAAAAGTTAAACAAATCGCTGTTATGGCTCATGAAACAGCAGGCTGTAGAGGTGTTTCAAGGGTAGACTTTATGATTTCTGATGATGGAATCCCTTATGTAATCGAAATCAACACATCTCCGGGGATGACTGAAACAAGCGACCTTCCTGCACAGTCAAAAATTATGGGAATTGATTACGACACTTTGGTAGAAATTATTTTAAGCGGAGCAGGTTTAAATAAATAATGACAGATTCTGAATTTGAAAAAACGAATCATAAAGAGCAATACGAAGATTTGGCGGACTACCAAAACGCCAAACGTATTGTAAAGCATAAACGAATTGAAAGAAAAATCAGAAAAAAACGTAAAAAAGTGAACAATCTGAAAGCTTTCATCCGTTTTATATTGCTTGTTGCAATTATTTTTGTGACTTATCATTTTTTCAAACTTTCAGGCTGGTATCTTCCAAATGATACATTTAAAAATCCGACTTGCAAAAACTTGGAAATCGTAAATAACAAAATCATTCCGACTTACGTCATTAATAAGGAATTGTCAGACATTCCAGTAAGTCGTTTGCCGATATTTTTTACGAACATAAATCCGATAAAAAAAGAATTATACAAAATTCCTGTTATCAAAAATGTTTACATAAGACGATATGGATTTCCTGCAAGATTACAAATTATCGTGATGGAAAGAACTCCGATTGCAATTATCAAAACAGACCTCAACGCAAAACCTGCCGCGTTTTTCACACTGGATGGAGTTTTGATTACCAATAAACACTATATGAATTTGGTCGATAACAGTTCGGTTTTGAAAATTTTGACAACTCCGCAAAGTTTGAAAAAAGATATTTCGGTAAAACGCGTGCTTGAAATTGAACAAATTGTCAAAGCGGTTGAAACATATTCTAATGAAAAAGTTGAATATATTGATATGCGCAAACCAAACGATGTGTTTGTAAAAATCCAAACAACAAGCATCCGCTTAGGTACACTTGACAGTACAGTATATGAACGTATCAAAAGAATTTACACAATCCTTCCTCAAATTACCAATGTGGACAGCCAAATTCAGTATATAGATTTGAGTTGGGATAAGGTAAACTATTTGAAAATGAAAAAGCCTATAAAAAAATAAAATGAATTTCCAAGAGCGATACGAAAAAATCAAAGTTTTGGCAAAACCTGAACTTGAAATCATAGAAAAAAGCCTGACAAAAGATGTTCACACTCGTGAGCCGCTAAATTCTGCATTGAAAAACTTTTTAACCGCACCATCAAAGCGTATTCGCCCACTTTTGAGTATTTTATATTTGAAAGCAAACGAAGAAAATTTGAGTGACGAGCAACTGGAAATTTTGACCGTTATCGAACTTATCCATAATGCATCTTTAATCCACGATGATATTATCGACAACAGTGAAATCAGACGTGGTATAAAAACGCTGTGCAAAGAGTTTGACAACAAACTTGCCGTAATTTCAGGCGATTATATTTTGGCAATTGCGATGGAAAAACTTGCAGGAATTAATAATATACAGATTTTGCAAAAACTTTCTCAAACAATACGTCAAATGTGTTTGGGTGAAATTAACCAAAATTTTGACAGGTTTAAAATCGGTACAATTGAAGACTATATCGAAAAAACGAAAAACAAAACCGCATATCTTTTTGAATCATCACTTGTTTGCAGTGCAATGTTGAGCAAGCAAAAACACGATTTGGACTCATTGGGAATTTTAGGAATTGATATCGGTATAGCGTTTCAAATTCGCGATGATATTATTAATATGGAAAAGATTGATTCTTCAAAACCTTCAAATAATGATATCGAAGAAGGAATTTTCAACGCTCCGATTATACTGGGGGACAAGTCTGATAACTATCACAGCGGTATTGAAAAAACGAAAGTTTTGTTGAATAATTATATCAAAAGTGCGAAAAATAAAATAAAAATATTGCCTGATAATATTTACAAATCCGCACTGGAAGAGTTTTTGGAGCTTTTAAGTAATGTTTAATATATTCAAATCATGGGAAAATTTTAAAGCAAGACAAAGAGAAAACAGACAAGCTGCTTGGATGAATTTTAAAGCGAAATTGCCTGAAAAAACTCAACATTCTCTTGACAAATTTGAAGAATGGTACAAAAACTACAAAGAATCAGCCCTTTGTGAAATCATTGAGACCGTTGTATTTGTTCTTGTGATGGTAATTTTGATTAGATTTTTTGTTGTAGAAATCCGCTGGATTCCGTCAGGGTCAATGAAACCGACACTTATTGAAGGTGATAGAATTGTTGTTGAAAGATTTTCAAGATTTTTTAAGGCTCCTGACAGAGGGGATATTATGGTATTTTATCCACCATCAACAGAACTTTCAAGGAAACCTCTTCCATTGCTGTCACGCTTGACAGGAATTTTATGCAAAGATGTTGCCTATATCAAAAGAGTTGTCGGAGTTCCTGGGGATGAAGTAGAATTGAGACAACAAAAAGACGGCACTGCATATATTTACATCAACGGCAAAAAATACGAAGAAGACTATATCAAAAGTCCTTATGAGTATCCACCATGCCCTGACAAGGATATGAGTATTTTAGAACTAGCAAACGAACAAGTTATGAAATGCGGACCGTTTAAACTTGGTAATGATGAATACTTTATGATGGGCGATAACCGTGGTAGCTCATTTGACAGCAGATATTGGGGCACACTAAAACGCGACAGATTTGTTGGTCGTGCGATTACTGTATTTTGGCCAATCAATCGAGTTAAAATTTTGCCAAAACTAAAACATACGTCAGTTGATTAGATTAGTTTATTTTACATAAAGTGGTAAAATTTCATATAGTTTGACATAATATCAGAGCTTACACCGTTTGCAACATTTGCTTTGACAACTTGTTCGTGGTCTTGTGATGTTTTGTTGTCGACTTTTGACGCCTCGTCATTTTGCGGTCTGATTTCTTGCTGTTTTTGCGCCTCTTGAACCTGCTCAATATATTTTTCGATTTTTGCCATCACTTCGGAGTGGAGTTTTACATCACCATCAAAAGTTCCTGTTGACTGGATTCCTGCGGTGTCAAAATCTTCAAGGATTTGTTCCCATTGAGAATAATTAGTGATATTTGAACCTTGCGCTTGCGCTGCAGCTTGAGCCCTGCGCAACTCATCAATTGACTTGATATCTTCTACATTATCCATAGCCATAGCAAACTCTCCTTATATCTTTCTTATACACATATAAAAAATTTTTAAAACCTGTTTTTTCACAATTCAAAATTTCTGTAACATGTGTTAATAAATGGGAAGGCAGAAGGGCAAGAAGGCAGGATGGTGGGCATACTGACCTATTTGCAGGGGATTGCACAATTACATGTCATTCTGAAAGGATTAAAAATCTTGCCAACTTGTTTGGCTTAGATTTTATCCTATTCAGAATCTCACACAGAACATATTGAGCCTATATATTAATAATTTTATTGGTGGGCTGGTGAGCCCACCCTACTTTATTACTTGCTAATATGTACAACTAGAGATTCCGAAACAAGTTCGGAATGACATTGCTTGTCTTGTTTCAGAATGACAATATAAAAAAAACTCCTATGCAACAAACAGCACCTTGGGAATGTTCCCAAGGTGTTGTCAATTTTCTTTTTTAATTATTTTTTCTTTTGGTCTTTCATTGTAGCTTCTCTAACTTTGCTTGCTTGACCACCGGTTACGTCATCTACTTGTTTTGAAAGTTTCTTTTGAATATTTTCAGGATTGTATCTGTCATCCATATATTCAATTTTTGCTTTTTTCTTAGCAGATGCTGTCAAATCATCAAGAGCTTTGATTTGTTTTTCAGTTCTCAAGTAATCTTTGATACCTGATTTAGCTTTTTCAAACGGTGTAATACCTGCAGCTCTTCTATCTGTAACATAGATGATGTGGTAACCGAATTGAGTTTTTACAACGTCAGAAATTGTATCAGGTTTTGCTTTGAATGCAACATCAGAAAATTCAGGAACCATTTGTTCTTTAGCAAAGAAACCTAAGTCACCGCCTTGTTTTGCACTGTTTGGGTCACCTGAGTATTTTTTAACATATTCAGGGAATTTTGATTTATCAGCTTTCAATTCTTTGTCTAATTTTTCAGCCAATTCTTTTTTCTCAGCCATTTGTTTTTCTACAGCAGCTTTGATTTCATCTTCTGACATTTTTTTATTTTTTGCAGTCAATTCTTCTTGAATTTGGTAAGGGTTAGCAGCAATCAAGATGTGAGATGCTCTAACCATATCAGGATTTTTGAATTTTGCAGGATTCTTTTTGTAGAAGTTTTCGCAATCTTTATCTGTAATGTTAATTTTACCAACAGAATCAGCAAGTTTTTGCATTTTTACTTGGTTTTTCAAATCAGCTTTGAAGTCGCTTACGCTGATGCCATTGTTTCTCAATGTTTCCATAAGCTGTTCTTTTCCGCCCATTTGGTCCATAACTTTTTTCAAAGCAGCGTTTACATCTTGGCTTGTAACCTTGATTCCGCGTTCTTCAGCTTCTTGATTCAAAAGTTCTTGGATAATCAATTGATTAACAACTCTTTGTTCCATCATTAAATATAAGAAACCGTCTTTGTTGCCTTTCAAGTCGCCCATTTTGCCAAATGGAGATTGAGCAATGCTTTGGTCCATCATTTTGTCATATTCAGCTTGAGTAATTGCTTTATCGTTGATTTTGATGATTGCATTTTGGTCTTTGATACCGCAACCTGTGAATAACACCGCAGATAATGCGATTGTAGCCAATAATTTTGATACTTTCATTAATATCCCTCTTTCTTCTTATTAATACTCATGACTAACTTTGTATATATAATAAAACAAATCTGTCAAAATGTTAAATACTTCATTAAAATTTACATACGATGTATCTAAAATCAGTATTGACGCGCCTTCTTGGCATGTTTTAGGTGCAATTGTAAATTTGATTTTTTTAGAAATATTGTGTGGCAGTGCATGCTGAATTATATTCCATTCAGGTTTTGAATAAGGTGTGTAAATCCTTATGCAATCTTGAACTTCTCGAATTGCGGAGATTTTTACTTCTGTTGCACTAAGTCGTAATCTGATTAATTTTATCAGATTTTCAACACATTCAGGTGGTTTTGCAAATCTGTCCGTCCATTCTTCTACAATATAATCTAACTCTGTTGAAGATTTTACATCCGCAAGTCGTTTATACTCTATCATTTTTTGTTCGGCAGACCCAACCCATTCATCAGGAATATACGCCGTTACGTTGATATCGACAATTGTCGGAGTAGTCTTGTCGATTTTTTCACCTTGAAGTTCCTTTACTGTTTCTTCCAATAGGTCACAATATGTATCAAATCCGACATTTATCATGTGTCCGTGCTGTTTTGTTCCCAAAATATTGCCGACACCACGAATTTCTACATCTCTCAGCGCAATTTGATAACCGCTGCCAAGGGTTGTAAATTCTTTGATTGCTTTAAGTCTGTGGACAGCATCTGTTGTCATTTCTTTGGATTTTTTGTAGAAACAATAGCAGTATGCTTGCCTTTGCGAACGTCCTACTCTTCCGCGCAGTTGGTATAACTGTGCAAGCCCAAATCTATCCGCATCGTGGATTATCATTGTGTTTGCGTTTGGAATGTCGATACCGTTTTCAATAATTGTTGTAGCAAGCAAAATATCATATTCGTGGTTAGAAAAATCAATGATAACTTCTTCCAGCTCTTTTTCATCCATTTGCCCATGACCGATTGCTATTCGCGCATTTGGAACAATTTTTTGCAGTTGAGTTTTGAACTCTTGAATCGTTTCTACCCTGTTATAAAGATAAAAAACTTGCCCCTCTCTATCAAGTTCATGGTTAATTGCGTTTTTAACCATGTTCTCGTTCCACTCACCGACATAAGTTTTAATTGGCAGTCTGTTTTTGGGTGGAGTGTTAATTACGGACATATCCTTTATGCCTGACAATGACATATAAAGTGTTCGCGGAATTGGAGTTGCGGACATTGAAAGAATGTCGATATTTTCGCGCAGTTGTTTTAATTTTTCTTTGTGGCGAACCCCAAATCTGTGCTCCTCATCAATTACAAGCAAGCCTAAATCTTTGAAAACAATTCCGTCTTGCAAAAGTCTATGAGTACCGACAACAACGTCACAGTGCCCTGTTGCAAGGTTTTTGATTGTTTCTTTTTGTTCTTTTTTCGTTCTGAATCTGGATAAAAGTTCGACTCCGACACCAAATGGTTTAAATCTTTCAGAAATCGTTTGGAAATGTTGAAGTGCCAAAATTGTTGTCGGAACAACGACAGCGACTTGTTTTCCTGACGTTACGGCTTTGAATATCGCACGCATTGCAACTTCGGTTTTTCCAAATCCGACATCTCCACAAATAAGCCTGTCCATAGGCTGTTCAGACTCCATATCAGCTTTTACTTGCGAAATTGCCTTCAATTGGTCAGGAGTTTCAACATATTCAAACGCCTCTTCCATCTCGATTTGCCAAGTTGTATCAGGTAGAAATTGAATTCCCTGTTGCATTTTACGTCTTGCATACAGTCTCAACAAATCATAGGCAACAACTTCAACCTCTTTTTTAACTTTCGCTTTGGTGTTTTCCCAATCTCGTCCACCCATTTTAGAAAGTTTTGGTTTGATGTTACCTGTTCCACGATATCGGCACAAAAGGTTGATTTGTTCTGCAGGAATGTGCAGACGGTCTTTGTTTGCATATTCAATTGTCAAATAATCCTTTAACTGACCGTCAATTTCTTGCTTAGATAACCCTTTGTAAATCCCAAGACCGTGAATTGTATGGACTACATACTCACCAGCCTTGATGTCGTTAATATTTTCGATATATTCAGGTTTTTCTTTGTAATAAGATTTTTTAGTTGAAGTGACTTCTTTTGAACGCTTGTTAAACAATTCACGGTCAGTCATTATAATTGTTTTAAAATCCTCAAGGATACAGCCGCCGAGAATAATACTTTCCGCAAATTCAGGGAAAAATATTTCTTTTTCTTTCAAAATTTCTTTTACGCGCTCAGGATAATCAGTTGCAATAATTATATTGTAATTTTTGTGCTCGGTTATAAAATTTGTTATTAAATCGAGATTAGCCTCAAAGTTGCGCAACGGTTGAGAATCAAACTCGATTAAATCCCCCATGTGTCCGTCGATAAAATTGTTGAATCCGATTTTTTCAAAATAGGAAGTTTTGCGCATAAATTCTTCGTAGGTAAAATGATTTTTGCCTTCGATTTTTTTTATTAGCCCAAGTTTTAGATTTTCTTCAAGTTGTTTTTCAAAATTTTCGTCGACAAATTCGTATTTTGAAAAAATTTCAGAAGTTTCATCAAAAACAATTATGTAATCGTCAAAATAGTCAAAAATGCTGACTAAATCAGAGTTAAAGTAGTTTTGATAAACCTCAATTCCTTCAAAATAAGATTCATCAGGCACAAAGTCCTCATTATCTTCAATGATTTCTTTTTGCAAATCTTGCAGGAGTTTTTCTTTGCCTTTCAGAGTGAATTTGTATATTGGCAAAATCTCAACCGATTTTGTTTTCTCGATTGATTTTTGAGTTTCGTTGTTGAAATACCTAATATCAACAACTTCATCACCCCAGAGTTCAATTCTGACAGGGTTTCCATCAAGTGAAAAAATATCTGCAATATCTCCGCGGATGCTAAATTCTGAAATATCATTGACCATCGTGGCTTTTTTGTAGCCAAGTGCGATGAGCTGTTGAGCTAATTTTTTCAAATCTATGCTGTCGCCGACTTTTATTTTTAATTTATTTTTTTTGAAAAATTCTTTGGTCGGAAATTTTTCTAAAATTGATTTAACAGGGCAAATAACGATATTAGGCTTGGTGTTTAGGATTTTTAATTGTTGAGCATAGTCGTAAAGATTTGGCGAAATCGTTTCATACATTGAAATATTCTGAAACGGCATAACTTCCGCATTGACATCAAATGCTGAAACCAAGTCGCTTTGGTATTTTAGAGCATTTTGCTCGGTTGAAGTAATAAATAAGATTTTTTTCTTTGAGTATTCTTTTATTTTGGTTAGCAAAAACAATCTCAAAATAGACGTCAAACCTGTAACGGCAAAGGTTTTCCCTTGTTTGACTTTTGCCCTAAAGTCTTCATAACTTTCTGAAATGTCGTCCGTGTTTATCCTAAACATACCAAGATTATAGCGTAAATTTTCACCTTGGTAAAGGCAAAAAGTTTGAAGGCAGGAAGGCAAGATGTCATGAGGTCAGGCTTTTTTATGTCATTCTGAATCTCTAATTGAACAATGAAAATCTTGTCATTCCGAACTTGTTTCGGAATCTCAAATAAAACATATTAGGTTTATGTAAAATTTGTAATGTTTGAGACCCTGAAACAGTCTTGGATTATTGGCAGCTCGACCGGCTCAACGCAGCTC
>DHMN01000023.1:51136-54379 GCA_002405805.1 Cyanobacteria bacterium UBA4641
CGCACTTGCCAAAATCCGCAGTTCTCAGGGTGACATATTTATTCTGAATAGGATAAAATCTACGTCGCTACTCCTTTCAGAATGACATCAAAACGATTACCCTCCTGTCCTCTGCCTAATACCCTTCCTGAATAACCTCAAGCATATCCTTCAACACCATATTGTATGGAGTCGGAATGTTGTGCTTTTTGCCAAATTCAATCATCGTACCGGCAAACATATCAACTTCGGTTTTACGATGCCCTTCAACATCTTGAAGTGTCGAAGGTTTACCGTCTGCGGTCATTTTGCCGAAAGATTCAAGTGCCTCATCAATCATCTTGTCGGTGTTTTTGATACCTTCGGCTTTGGCTATAGCTTGAACTTCTTTCATTATCTTTACAAGAAATTCCATAAATTTTTTATTTGACTGCATGTCACCAAAAGTCATTCTCAAAATCGCAGATGGCTGATTAGAACTTACGTTGAGCATATATTTCAACCAATACGCATGCAGCATATCTTCCGGTATTTTGTAATCAATTTTTGCTTTGTCAAAATATCTTTTCACGCGCTCAATACATTCTTCGCTTGTCTTGGTCTTGTCATTTATCCCAAAAACAATTGTGCCGACACCGTCGTGAGTAATATTGTTCCCTTCGCGCATTGCGCTGTGCCCAATGTAGTACGCAATTGGCAAATTTTTCCAACCGTATTTTTTAGAAATTATTTCTTCACTGGTCACACCGTTGAGTAAAGAGATAATCACAGTGTCATCTTTGACAAAATTTTCCATATTTTTTATGACGTCATTGAGTCCGTCAAATTTTGTTGCGATAATTATCAAATCTGCCTTGAAATCAGTCGCGTCAGGCAATATGTAATTAAAATTCAGAGGTTTTCCGTTAAAAATCTTTGGATTTTTTGTGTAATTTTCTAATCTTTTTTTATCGACTAAAATGCGCAAATTCTTGCTGTCATACTCGTTGATTGCATTTGCATAAATTGAACCGATTGCACCGATTCCGCAAACTAAAACTTTTTCTATTTCTTTCATAACTTTTTGATTTTAGCACATTTTGATTGAGATATTAAAAATTTTTACATTTTTTTAATCTGAAAGCAATTTCCATTTTCAAAAATACTTTATATAAGAGTAAGTAGTAGTGTGTGAAAATTTTAGTGTGGTAAATTAGTGGGATTGGAAGTTTTTAATCCAAGTCGCTTTGCACTCGGCTTGAATCCTAACATAAAACTGAATGGCTTAGGTAGTGGCAGAAAGGTCTATTTCGGACAAAATCCGCAAGACTCTTTCCAAATGAATTCGCCTCTGAAATTGTTCAATGAAACTGAAATCAACAAAATGGTTTCACACAATCCTGAATTGAAAAAGATTCTCTCTGATAATAAAATCCCGCTACGCCTGAATATGACAGAACTTCAGGACTTGAAAACCAACCACTGCCAAGATACACAAGATATTGCACTTGCGATTGCCAAAAACCTTCCGCAAGCACTCAAACAGCAGGTGAATATCCAAGATTTGAAAGATGGCGCGATTTTGCATGATTTTGGCAAAGTTCTTATTCCACCTGAAATTTTGAATAAAAACGGCGCGCTGACTGATGCTGAACACAAAATTATGGATTTGCATACAGAACTTGGCTACCAATTACTTAAAAAATCTGATGTAAATGGTGAAGTGTTGGATTTGGTGCGATATCACCACGGCGCAAATGGCAAAAATTATGTTCCTGACGTAAATGTTCAGATTTTGAGCTTGGCTGATAAATATTCAGCCCTGACCGAAAAACGCGTTTATAAAGAAGCTTTTTCTCCCCAAAAAGCTTTGACAATAATTTACGGTGACGTGAAAAAAGGTGACGTCCACCCATTTATCTTCAATGCCTTGGTGCAGGCGGTTCAGACAGGCAAAATTTCTCAAAATGTGAACAAATATTAAGACGTATATAACATATATAGCAATTTTTCATAATGGAAATTGTTTATATAAATGTAAGGGAAATTTAAAGAAAAAGAAAATCGGGAAAACGACAAAAACCAAAAAGGCGAAAATAAATTTAAAGAAATTGGGGAAAATAAATTTCTAGGGGAAAATAAAATCGAATCGAATCATCCATCATAATCAATCATTTGGGTGCTGAATATTTTTCAGCGCCTTTTTTATTTTGGTCAATCTACACTAGACTTTGAGTGAAAAATACGATATAATGGATATATTAAATAGCAAAATGAGGATTGGATTTTATAGTGTTTTCTTTGAATAAAAAAAGCGGTTTTACTTTAGCGGAAGTTCTTATTACTTTGGGATTAATCGGTGCAGTGAGCGCAATTACTATTCCGACTTTGGCATATAATTACCGTGCAAAAGTGCTAGAAGAACAATACCGTTCAACCTACAGTGACCTTAAACAAATCGGTGCAATGATTAACTATGAAAAAGGTGACGTTGGAGAATACGCTAATGGTACCGATTTTTGGGCATGGCAATCCGAATTTACAGGTCGTTTGAATGGCGGGAATAAATTCGCAAATGCCGGATGGCCTAATGTAACAACAGATAAACAAAAAATATATAAAGCTTCAGGAACTAATGGACCTTTTGCATTTAACTTAAATGCTAGTGGTGGTTTACAAGGTATTGGTGATGTTTGCGATAACGGTTCAATTTGGTCTGATAGCAAAGGACGAATATGGACATTTAACTCTGAAATGCGAATAATTTGTGTTGATGTTAATGGTGCAGCAAACCCTAACAGATTGAATATAGATACTTTTGCATTCATTCCAATGTCTGCAAAAGTTGTCGCGGCTTGGGTTCATGACGACCCATCACATCCTGAAAACTATTCTGGTGAAATTGTCCCTTGCGATTTGGATGTTATTACTCGCAAAGGTTTGTCTAATACTTATCCTAAAAAAGATGATGATGGCAATTATATTGTAAAAAATAAAGGTGGCGATTGGGCATCTGCCTATGATGCTTGCCCATTTTTCGGACCAATAGAAAATGTTGCTCCAACAATTGGTGTAAGCTCAGGCAAATCTGCTAAAAACAGAGATATCACTTCATCCAATAACTACTGGAAAGATTATATTAATTACAAATAACCCATAACCTTATGTTATAAAAATTACTTGTACAAAAAGGTCTACGTCATTCTGAAAGCTTAGAAAATTTGTGTGAAGTATGAACACTAAATTTTCTTGCTATTCAGAATCTATCCATTTGATTTTAGTCAT